>JAFNGD010000342.1:0-1380 GCA_017885365.1 Nitrospirota bacterium | reverse complement strand
TCTACGGCTTGCGACTCGGTGGTGACAATGCCGTACATGGCCTCCAACCCCAAGGATTTGGTGAAGTTGTAGCCGGCGCGCAGGCCCCAGTACGGGCCGTTATCCATGGCCTGTCTACCGTCAAACGTATACAAACCGGTGAAAGGGGTCAGGTTGACTGTCCCGGCCTGGTTCTCGGCAGATCCGGGTGCGGCAAGGACGAGCACGAGCAAACAGATCATAAAAGCAATCAATATTTTTCTCATTTTGGTGCCTCCTTTACATCGTTGTCTTGTTCGTCATGTTTTCGTAAGGAAAGAGGATCTTCCCGTATTTCTGGAACACGGGAAGATCCATCGTGTCCTCATTTCACACCAGATGATGCGTGACTTACTTACGGAGCAGGCACGTTAATGACGGTGTTTACCATTGTAACCGACGCACCCAGGGACAACGCTCTGCCGTTCAGCGTCGTTATCGTAGTGTTGCCGACGGTAGAGAACACTGCTCCTGCGTTTGAAATGATGGTTCCTACCATGGTCCCGCCACCTGCTGCGTTGATCGTCGCGGCGCTGCCGACTTGCCAGTAGACGTTCTTGGCCAGGGCCCCGTTGGTCAGAATGACGCTTTGAGGGAATGTCGCTCCAGGACCGCCCACCAGGAGCGTACTCGCCATCTGGAACACCCATTCGGCATTCGCGTCACCCTGGGCGTCGAGGGTGAGGTTCCCTCCCTGAATCATGAACGACCCCGCAGGTGCTACATAGACGCCGGGAAGAAGCGTTATTCCGGCCAAGTTGGCGCCCGGAGCCGGACTTGCGCCACCCACCGGCATTGCCGCCAAGGTATTATACGCGGCTAGCGCGTCGGCAACAGCTTGGGTTGCAAGCGCGCATTTAGCGGCATTTGGACCGGCACTGTCTGAGCCTGTGGTGGAATTGGTACAGGTATTGATCGTCCCGGTCACGTTTCCGATGTTAGCCCCCAACACTTCCGTATAGATATTACCTGTCGAATCGTGGAATCCGGTTATCGACGAAGTAGCCGTCGCTATGGTCCCGATATCTCCGTTGACGACCGTCTGAATCCCCGTGTTGGTCATCCCAGCGGTACCCCCAAAAGTACCGTAGGTCTTGGCCGATTTAAGGATTGACACGGGGGTTACGGTCAGCGTCGTGCTTCCTGATATCAGTGTGACCGGATCAATGGCCGTAATCGTGGTTGAACCCGCGGCGACTGCCGTGGCCAGCCCATTGGAACCTGCCGCATTGCTGATAGTGGCAACAGGCAACTTCGAGGAGCTCCACGTTACCACCGATGATATATCCTGCGTGGTGATGTCTGAGTAAGTCCCCGTAGCAAAAAACTGCATCGTCGTTCCATTTGCGATGCTCGGGATGG
>JAFNGD010000341.1 GCA_017885365.1 Nitrospirota bacterium | reverse complement strand
GGCAGGATGGGCATGATCATCAAGTGCGCGGCCGGTTCGCTCGATTCCCGGGAGCGTCAGGCCGTTGCCGCGGCGCGGGTCATCGCCTCGCCGCCGGTACCGGTCGCGGTGGTCGCCGATCCGGTGACAGCTGAGGTCCTGGAGGTGGCGAGCGGCAAGGTCATCGGCGAGGGTTTTGGCGCCATTCCCACGAAGGAACAGTTACGAGAAATCTTGTCAGGGAAGATGCCGCAAGCCCCCGACGCCAGACGGCTGGAGAAGGAGAAGCGTATTTTGCTCGCCTTCGATGCCATCAAGTGCTGCGTGCCCCAGGGCGGGAACGGCGGCGTGCAGATCGGGCCGGAACTGGGCAAAGACAAAAAAACCCGAAGCTAACATTTTTCGCTACCAAAAGTGGGCGCTTCTAAGCGAGCCGCAAAGCTCGCAAAGAACAGAGAACAGAAACATCTTTCTCTCTCATTTATATTCGCTTAAACCTTTGCGGCCTTGGCGTCTTTGCGAGAGAAAAGACGTTCGTTCCTTGTCGTTGATCTTGTTTTCTTCTCTTCTTCCCTGCCCATGACCCAGCTCACCGAAGAGAGCTTCGAAAAGACCCTCCACTCCTTTATCCGATCCGACCAGATCGACCTTCGCGGTGTTACCTTCATTGACCCTTACGGCATGGTGGGGCTCCTCGAGATCGGCGAGCTGTGCATGCTCGAGGACATCAAGAAGACCGTCCTGCTCCCCCGTTCGTCCGAGGTCCTGCGCTACCTCGAGCGGATGGACTTCTTCGCCAGCGCGAAGCGGTATTTCTCGTTCGAACCGATGCATGCCTCGTCGCCGGCATCGTCGGGTCGCGCTGCGGACTCCGACGTCCTGCTCGAGATCACTCCCATCGAACGGGCGAACGACATCCATACCATCGTCGGCAGAGTGGAGGAACGGGCGCAGTCCATCCTGGTGAAACACCTCCGCTACGACGACCGGACGATCAACGGCTTCATCGTGGCGCTCTCCGAGATCTGCCAGAACATCGTCGAGCACAGCGAGAACAAGGGATTCGTGGGCATCCAGAAGTATCGCTATCCCAGCCTGGGAAAGAATATCGTCAAGATCGCGGTCATGGACGCGGGCATCGGGTTCCGCAAGTCGCTTTCCACCAGGTTCAAGCTCACGAGCGACCTTGAGGCCATCGAAAAGGCCCTGCTCCATGGCGCTTCGCGTCACGAGGACGAGGGCAGGGGGCATGGTCTTACTGCAGTCAGACGGTTCGTCACCCAATGGCAGGGCAGTCTCTCGATCAGGTCCGGAACGGCACGGCTGTCGCTCATCCCGAAATGGGCGCGGGGAAGAGAGCAGGAACTGAATCTCACGAACTTCCCGGGCAGCCAGATCAATATCATACTTCCGGAAATGTAATTCTCACCTCATTTCATCCCAGACACCAAACCAAATAGGGTCACTCATACTGCATTCCGGAAATGTCATCATAATAACATACTGATAAATAAACAAAATATTAATAACAAAATTGCCTTGACAATGGCATATTGCTTTGATAGTATTCAATTGAATCAATTGAATATAATTGTCATGTTTACCTACGACCTCTATACCATCCTTAAAGAAGAGCTGAAGAACGGCTCGAACAACCTCGTGACCCGGTCCACGGGCCAGGCAGTGCGGGAGCGCATCGAGCGGGACCTGGAGCAGGCGCCCGAAGGCTCGGTGATCGGGCTGGACTTCTCGAAGGTCGGGGTGATCGATTATTCCTGCTCCGATGAGATCGTTGCCAAGCTCCTGTCGCGCCTCCTGGCAGGAGAGTACGGCGACAAGTATCTCGTGCTCACCGGCATGAACGACAACCAGCGGGAGAACATCGAGGTGGCCTTGGAGCGAAAGGACCTCGCGATCCTCTCCGAGACCAGAGAGGGGACGAGAGTTGTTCTCGGGAACCTCAACAAGTATCTCCGCGACACGCTGGGATTTATCGTCGAGCGCAAGAAGGCTACAGCCCGGGATCTTTCCGAGGCCGCGAAGATCGAGGCGAACACGAGCGGCACCCGGCTGTTGAACCTGTACAAGAAGCGGCTCGTGCGGCGCGTGGAAGAGGCTAGCGGCGATGGTACGATGTGGGCCTACGAAGCTCTCTAGAAACTGAATCTGGTAAGCAGCTAACGGCGAAAAAAACACTTAAATCTTTACCAAGGAGGCACTGCGACATGGAAAAGGAAAAAACACTCTATGAAGTCCTCTGTGACCTCCGTGACTCCGTGGTGAAAATAATATTTACGATTTTTCTATGAACAAGACCTTCGACAAAATAGCCCTCTTCATCGCCCAGGGTGCCTACAGCGGCCGCGCACCGATCGCACCGGGCACGGCAGGGACCGTCGTCGGCGTGCTGCTCTATCTGCTCATGAAGGACCTCTGTCCGCTGGCGTACAGTGCTGTATGCGCCGCGGTCATTGCGGTCGGCACCTGGGCTGCGGGACGCGTGGACCGGATGTTCGGCACCAAAGACAATTCCACCATCGTCATTGACGAGATCGCGGGGTACCTGGTCGCGATGCTGATGGTGCCGGGCACCTGGCTCTCCATCACCGCCGCGTTCTTTCTCTTCCGGCTCTTCGATATCGTCAAGCCCTTCCCCTTGCGGCGGCTCGAGGAGGTGCCCGGCGGACCGGGTGTGATGCTCGATGATATTGGAGCGGGGGTGTATACGAATGTTGTTCTGCAGGTCGCATGGTTTTTCTTCGGGAAAGGTTGATTGGACCATGATCATATTTCAGTTGTGGTGCAGTGCCGAATGCGGAATGCGGAATGCGGAGTGGATGGGGCAGAGTCAGAGGAAAGAAAATATTGCGATGTTCTCCCGTCTCCTGTCTCCTGACTCCTGTCTCCTCCAGGGAGGTCTTATCCATGCGTGCTGAGATCATTGCGACAGGTTCCGAACTGCTCTCCGGCGGGGTCGTGGACACCAATTCCGTATTCCTCGCTGAAGAGCTGCTCGATATCGGCATCGAGACCGCCTTCAAGACCATTGTCGGCGACGACGAGAAGGACATGGAAGACGCTGTCCGCACTGCCCGGGAGCGTGTGGACGTCATCCTCGTCACCGGCGGGATCGGACCGACCGAGGACGACATCACGCGAAAGGCCTTGGCCCGGGTCCTGAAGAAGCGGTTGGTGCTGAGCGACGACGCGCTGAAGGCGGTAAAGGCCGTGTTCAAGGCCAAGGGGAAGGAGTACCCGGGCGCCAACGACCGCCAGGCGCTCATTCCGGCGGGAGCGCGGCTGCTCAGAAATCCCGTGGGAGTGGCGCCCGGCTTCACGCTCGTGGAGGACGGGAAATTCGTCGCTGTCCTGCCCGGCGTTCCCGCGGAGATGCAGGCCATGTTCCGGGAAGGACTGCGCCCGGCCCTCGAGGAGCATTTCGGCGGCAAGGCGGTCATCTGCAGGAAGGTGCTGCACACCTGCGGCCTGTCCGAGTCAAAGGTCAATGAGCTGATCCAGGACATCTTGAAGCAGAAGCGCCCTGCCGTGGGGCTCACCGCCCGGGATACGGGCGTGGACATCCGCATCGTCGCCCATGAGGGGAGCGGGGCCCGGTCCCGCTCGACCATGGAGCGCACCGAAGCCGAGGTCCGGAAGAACCTGGGCGACGCGATCTACGGCGTGGACGGACAGGAAATGGAAGAGGTCGTGGGCGCTTTGCTCACCCAGAGAAAAAGAACGATCGCCGTCGCCGAATCCTGCACCGGCGGGCTGATCAGCGGAAGGATCACGAACATCGCGGGCAGCTCGGCCTATTTCGAGCGGGGCGCGGTGGTTTACAGCAATGCTGCCAAGACCGAATTCCTCGGCGTCCCTGCCGATCTGATCGAGCGCCACGGCACGGTGAGCCGCGAAGTGGCAAAGGCCATGGCGCAGGGAATGCGCGAACGGGCAAAGACAGACCTGGGACTCGCGGTCACGGGTATCGCCGGCCCCTCGGGCGGCACGCCGGAGAAGCCTGTAGGACTCGTGTACATCGCTCTCGCGACCGTCGACGGGGTTACGGTCAACGAGAACCGCTTCCTCGGCACGCGCACCCAGGTCCGTCAGCGGTCAGCCCAGATGGCGCTGGATATGGTGAGGAGATACTTAATAGCGTAGGAACCAGGAGCCAGAATCCAGGAGTCAGGAAATAAGACGTTTCCTTCTGGTTCCTGGCTACTGTCTCCTGACTACTGAATCTTATGCGACTATTCATTGCCATCGAACTTCCCGATGAGATCACGCAGGGGATCTCCAGGGTCCAGGAACAGCTCCGCAAGGCNNGGCGCAAGCGCGGGCTGGACGCGGCCCGAAGGCATCCACCTGACGCTCAAGTTCCTGGGCGAGGTGCCTGACGCGAAGGTGCAGGAGATCATGCAAGCGCTCGACGGAGCGGTCAAGGGGAGCGGCAAACTCACCCTGAAGGTCGAAGGCGCAGGGATGTTCCCGAATGTGAAAAATCCACGGGTTCTCTGGATCGGCGTTACCGGCGACATCGAGAAGCTTGCGGCGCTTCAGGCAGCGGTCGAGGATGCGATGGCAAGACTGGACTTCGAGCATGAAACCCGGAAATTCAGCCCTCACCTGACGCTGGCACGCATCAAGTTCCTGAAGCCGCGGGACAATTGGCAGCAGGTCATCGAGGGGATAAAGGATGTGAAGCTCGGCGGCTTTGAGACCGGTCAGGTGAGTCTCATGAAGAGCGAACTTAAGCGCGAGGGGGCGGTGTATACGGAGATCGGAAGAGCGGAACTTGCCTAGCAGGAGTCAGGGGACAGGAGTCAGAAGTCAGGAAACGGACAAAGAAAAGAAAGAGCTCTGATAATATACGCGAAAAAAATACGCTTAGAGCGTTATGGAGAAAAGGAGAACCATCATGGCTGACAAGGACAAATTAAAAGCACTGGAACTGGCGGTGGGCCAGATCGAGAAGCAGTTCGGCATAGGTTCCATCATGCGGCTGGACAAGGGCG
>JAFNGD010000340.1 GCA_017885365.1 Nitrospirota bacterium | reverse complement strand
TTGGCGATGGACAGACCGAGTCCGGTGCCACCGGTGCCGGTCTTCGTCGTAAAGAAGGGTTGGAAGATCCTCTGGATGTTCTCGGGCGGGATCCCCGGGCCCGTATCGGATATCCTGACCCATACACCGCTGCCATCTGCGCCGGTCTCGACCGTCAGGATACCCTTGTTCTCCATTGCGTCGAGGGCGTTGATGATGAGAATAAGAAAGACCTGCCTCAGCTCGCCATCATGACCGCGGATATTGCTCTTTTCGCCATAGTGCTTTATCACCCGAACATTCTTCAATCTCCTCTGGTATCCGACCAGATCGAGGGCCTTGTCGATCAGGAGATGAATGTCGATATCCCGTTTTTCCGCGGCTGTCTGGCGGGANNGCGCAGATCATGACCGACTCGAGGGGGTTGTTGATCTCGTGGGCGATCCCGGAGGCCATCTGGCCCAGCGAGGCGAGCCGCTCGGACATGATCATCCGCATCTCCCGCTCCTTATCCTCGGTGATGTCCCGGGCGATATGGATCGAGCCGATGAGGCTTCCGTCCGGCGCGTAGTAGGGGTAGGTAGAGATACGCAGCGTCTTGCCGGAGACCGCCTCCACGCGCTCTTCTGTTGCAGGCTTTCCGTCGGCCATGGTCCGCACGTGCGGACAGTCGGGCACCGGTGCAGCGGCGCAGCCATGCAGGAGCTCATAGCACTTCCTGCCGATCACCTGCTGGTACGTCAACCCCACATGCCCGGCGAAGGCCTTGTTGACCCTGACGATGTTGAAGTCCCGATCATGGATCGAGATCATATCGGTGATGCTGTCGAAAGTATCCTGCCATTCTTTTGACGAGCGCGTGACTATCGCGACCAGGTTGCGCAACGCTTCCTCTGCCTGTTTGCGCTCGGTGATATCGCGGACAATGGCCTGAAGCTGTACGCCGAACCTCAGTTCTATCCGGTTCAGGCTTACGTCTGCGTAAAAGGGGGTGCCATCGGCCCTGACATATCTCCATTCGTAATGTTGCGGTTCACCGGCAAGGGCCGCCGTGATCTTTTCGAGGGCCTTTTCCTGGGAATCGCGCCCGTCGGGTTGTATCGGCGGGGAGAACCGGATCGGCGTCGACCCGAGGAACTGTTCCCAGGAGCATCCGAACATATCCAGCGTCTTGTTATTGCAGTCGACGATACGCGCTTCCTGCATCAGGAAAATGGCGTCTCCGGCAGAGTCAAAGAGCATCCGGTAGAGCCGCTCGCTCTCATGAAGCTTCTCTTCAACGAGCTTTCTCTGGGTAATGTCGCGCACCGCCACCAGCACGCAGTTCCGGCCCCCGATCGCAGCCAGTCGCATATTGACCTCTCCCCAGAACAGGCGGCCGTCCCGGTGTCGGAAGCGCCATTCAAAGAGCTGTGGTTTTCCGGAAGAGGCCCGGTTGATCCATGCGATGGCATCTCCCGGAGCGTAGGGCGGCTCACCGGAGCTCAGTTTTTCCACCGCCATCCGGCCGGTTTCTTCGCGAGAATAACCGAACATGGCGATCATCTTCCTGTTGACGTCCAGAATGGCCCCGGTATCGATATCCTGGAGGATGATGGCATCGTTGACCGAATCAAAGATCTCTTGAAATCGTTCCTCGCTCCCGCGCAGCGCTGCCTCGGACCGGATGCGGGTCTCCACTTCCCGCTCCAATTCCTCGTTCCGGTGCCGCAGTTCCCGCTCCCGGTCCTGCAAGGCGGTCGTCATCGCATTGAAATTCACGGTCATGTCGCCCAGTTCCGCGAATCGTCCCTGATAATCGGGCAATGACTCGAAGGTACCGCCGGCCATGTTCTTTGTTGTCCTGCTGATAGCGGCCACCGGCTTGATGAGGCGGGAATTGACGTACGCGATGAGGAGCACAATGAACAGCAGGGCGCTCACGACAGCCAGGATCAGGAACCGCTGCATGACCCGCAAGGGAGCGAACACCTCATTCCGGTCCCGCTCCACAATGACCATCCACTCGGTCTCGGGCACGATCAGTACCGCGCTGAGGTACGATATGCCGTCAGCATCATACTCGTATACCCCCTCCCGTCCTTCCTTTCCAGCCCTTACCACGGGAAGGTCGCTGACATTCACCTGTTGAAGGACCTTCTCCCGGTCGGGATGGGCAATGATGCGTCCCTTGCTGTTGACCAGATATACCCTGTCATGCGTTTGAGGAAGCGAGGGCGTGACGATTGCGCGAAGGGAGCTGAGGTTGAAGTTTCCTATCACCATTCCCCGCTCAAAGGGCATGGTAAGAGAAAGCGTCGGCCCTCCGCTTAAGAGGGAAATATACGTGTCGGACCAGGTATGCCGTTTCAGCACCCGGGCCCGTGCGACATATTCAGAAGCTGAAAGATCGAGCCCCAGGTATGCATCACGGTCCACGCCGATCTCTCGCGCAGTGCCAAGATGCCGCACCACTCCGTCCCGGTCGAGCACCATGATGCTCTCGAAAAAACCGTAGCTCTTGGCCATGCGGGACAAGAGAACGTCAAGGTGGGGAGAGAGCAACGGGTCAACGGCCAGCTTGGCCACGGCATTGACCAACTTCAGGGGGGCGTCCAGGAAATTGTTCACATCGCTGCGGACGGCTGCAGCCAGCCACATGTTCTGATTCGTAATATCAGCGGTGGTCGTTCGTTCGTTATAGGAGATGAACAGATAGCCGAGGGTGATCAGGGGCAGGACAACGGCCGCCAGCGCGAACAGCGCGACCCCTCTTTTCAAACCGATCCTGGTCACGGCCATGGGCTACTCCTGCGAAGCGAACCAGTCGTCAGGGACCCCCCTGAGCATGAACGCGCGATCGGGATCCCTGAAGCGGTCAGGGCGACAGTGCCCTGCAGCCCTCCGACCTTCCCGATACCGACGGTGGTATCCTTACGATAGCCGGGGGGGTCGGCGTCCTGCTTGCGTGCCTCGGCGATGATCAGGACCGCCGCATAGATGAACCCTGCGGCAACGATCGGGTGCTCTCCAAAGCGCTTCAGACCGTTGTCCTTGCCTGTCCTGAAAGCAGGGTCACTCCTGTCGTCATGATGGGGAATTGGTCTGTGCGACCGGTCCGGCGGCTCGCCGGGAAATGCTGTTCCCGGGTCATCGCAGCTCATTTCTCCATACCATAGTCTGCCAACTTCCTTAACAATGTTCGCGGGTGGATGCCGAGCGTGGCTGCAGCCTTGCTCCGGTCGCCGCCCGCTTGCTGCAGCACTCGCAGGATATGCTCGCGCTCCAGGTCGTCGAGCCGGGTACCGGCCGAAGGCGCTCGTCCACTCAGATCGCCGGGAAGGTCGGCAGGTTCGACCAGGTCGTTCCTGCTCAGCAATAGAACGTGATGGACCACATTTTGAAGCTCTCTGATATTGCCCGGCCAGGAATAGTCGCTCAGGAGCTTAAGCGATTCGCTGCTGAACCTTTTCTTCTTGAACGCCGGATTACTGCAGGTGCACTGTTCGATCAGCGGCACGATATCCTCTCTCCGTTCACGCAGCGGGGGGAGATGAACGCTCAGTGCGGAGATCCGGTAATAGAGGTCCTCCCGGAACGCTCCCCTGTCGATCTCGGCCTTCAATTTCTTGTTCGTTGCCGAGATGATCCGCACATTGACCTGGGTCTCCCGGGTGCCGCCCAGGCGGTAGAAGCTCCCCGTTTCAATGACCCGGAGCAGCTTGACCTGAAGCGGGAGCGGCATGTCCCCGATCTCGTCAAGGAAAAGGGTGCCGTCGTGGGCTATCTCGAGCAGCCCCGGCTTTTTCGCATGGGCGCCGGTGAACGCCCCCTTTTCATAACCGAACAGTTCGCTCTCGATCATGTTCTCCGGTATGGCCCCGCAATTGATCGCGACGTAGGACCGCTCCCCCCGGGGGGAGGCATTGTGAATGATCCTTGCGATCAGCTCCTTGCCGGTGCCGCTTTCGCCCGTGATCAGGACGGGAAAGTCCGATGACGCGACCTTCTTTGCCCGATCGATCACCTCCCGCATGACAGGGCTTTCCGCGATTATGGCGGGGACTTCCGACTGCTTCCTGACCTGGGCCTTTAACAGGAGATTTTCGGAGCGAAGTCTCTTCTTTTCATAGGCCTTTTCGATGACCGGCAGAAGCTCGGCGAGCCGGAACGGCTTCATGAGATAATCATAGGCGCCCAGCTTCATTGCCTCAACGGCTGTCAGGATTGTAGCATTGGCGGTGAGAATGATGACTTCCGAGGGGATATCGAGGGCCTTTAATCTTTTCAAGACCTCCATGCCATCCATCCCGGGCATGGTGAGGTCGAGCAGGAGAACGTCATACTCGCTTTTTTCAAGCTCCTTCAGCGCCGCGGATCCGCTCTCCACCGCGGCCACGTGCGACAGGATGGCTGCAAGTTCGCCCCCAAGAAGTTCCCGGATGTTCTTCTCGTCGTCAGCGATCAACACCCTGACCGGCAGTTTTTCCATATATCCTTCGGCAAGACCAGGAAGGGGCCATTCGGACCCGGGATCATTCTGCAATATTCTGCAGAGATTGTACCATGAAAGTCACTATTTAGAAAGGAGGCATTTCCCCCCATGACCTGCAGCGTGCATGCCATGATACTCCCGGTAGCAAGCAGTGGGGATTGCGCTTGCGGACGATGTGGTACCGCGTCGCATCTTGACAACATTTGCTGTACCAATACCGCTACCGTTCCTTCACCTCCAGCTCGGCCTTCATCTCTCTCCCGTTCCGCAGGAATCTCACCGTCAACTTTTCCCCCGGCTGTTTCGTCTTCAGCACATCGGACAGGTCTTTCAGCACCGCGACGGGGGTTGTTCCCGCCTGGATGATGATGTCCCCCTGCCTCATCCCTGCCGCTTCGGCCGGACCGCCCGGCTGGGTCCCGCCGAGCCGCACACCCTTTTCGTTATAGGTGAAGTCGGGAATGGCCCCGATGGTCACTTTCCGGTCAACGCGGGGACCGGGGACAGCGGCCGGTGCCGCCGAGATGGTCCGCGTGAGCGGACCCGGAAGGTTCGCGAGGGTGAAGGCCACAGCACGGGCCACCATGGCGACCTTCGCGAGCCCCTTGCCGTCGATCTTGTCCGCTGTATCCGTGGGCCGGTGATAGTCGAGGTGAGGCCCGGTGAAGAGCTGCACCGCCGGGACGCCGGCCTCGTGGAAGCTCTTCTGATCGCTCGCGTCCAGGTCCTGCGCCGATTCGGCGATCTCAAGCTTCAGCGACCCAGCAACCTCCTGGAAGAGCGGGGACCACTCCTTCGCGGAACCGGCGCCGAGGATGATCAGCTTGCCCTTCCCCAGCCGCCCCACGGTGTCGAGGTTGATCATACCCGTGGTCCTGGACACGGGGTATCGCTTCTCGTTCTGGACGTAGTACCGCGAGCCTTTCCTGCCCGCTTCCTCGCCGGTGAAGGCGACGAACACGACGGACCGCTCCATATTCGCTACCAGCGTAAGCCGCGACGCCATTTCGAGCAGCACCGCAACGCCGCTGGCGTTATCGTCGGCCCCGGGGTGCACTTGCCCTGCAAATTCCTTCGACGCACCGGTCATGCCGAGATGGTCGTAGTGCGCGCCGATGACTACGCTCTCCCGTGCAAGCTCCGGGGCCCTGCCCGGCAGGACGCCCACAACGTTCCGCATCCTGATCTTTGTATCCGGGTCGACCCATTCCTGGTACCAGCTGCCGCCCGGTTCCCCGCCCGGAAGCAGTCCCACGGCCTCGAACCGTGCTGCGATGAACGCAGCGGCCTTGTCAAGTTCCGGTGTCCCGAGGCCCCGCCCCCGGAGATCCTTGCCCGACAGGTAATTGATCTGCTCCAGCATCTTCTCGGGCTCGATCGCCACCTGCGCCGCGGCAGGCCCGGCAAGTACGGCCATCATGATCGTTGCGAACAGGGCCTTTCCGGATCGTTTCATCGTCTGCATTCTCCCTTAACCTTGAACGTTGAACCAGTTTTCCTTACTCATAGGAGCAGTAGATACTTTGCCACATTGGTCGCCGAGGATACCGAGAATAGATTAAAACCCTCGTTTTCGCCGGCCTTTCTCTGCCTCTGGCCTGTGGCTATGTCCTCGCAGCCTACCCCCGAAAGTTTAAATCGGGGGTTCTCGGTGACAAGAGATGTTAACGATACTATTCACTCCTTAGTACAACAGCACCAGCGCCAGGTCTATCGCGATCGCAACGACTGAGAATGCCGTGATGATCAGGTAGTTGAGGTTCTCGGGCGACCGTTTGATGGACCGGAGCAGGTACGCGAGGGCCTCCCGCTCCGTGGGCGTGAAGCAGGTGTCCGCCTCGACCTTGGCGATCAGCCCCTGCTCGTCCACCGCGCGTTTCCGCTTCCCGGCGATGCGGTACCGGTAGTAAAAGAACACGAGATTCCCGACCACAGCAAAGTACCACACCGGTCGGACCCATCCCGGCGCGAAGTGCTGCAGGATGATGAGGACGCGGAAAGCGATCGCGGTCGTCAGCCCGAGTGCAAAGGCGCCGTAGATCAGCGGGGCCGGGGCCAGCCCTGGCCGTGTCCGCTCTGCTTGCTCCGTCGTCATGGATCTCTCCTCCCTCTTGGCGCCTACGCCAACACGTCGTTCAGCACGTTGCCCAGCTCCTGTATGTCGTAGGGCTTCTTCAGAAAGGAACGGAAGCCATGCTGCCGGTATGTGGCAATGACCTGGTCGTCGGAGTACCCGCTGGAGACGACCGCCTTCACGCCGGGATCGATCGCCAGCAGCTCCCGCATGGTCTCCGCGCCGCCCTTGCCGCCCCGGACGGTCAGGTCGAGGATGACCACATCAAAGGGCCGGCCCTCCGCTATCGCCCGCCGGTACTGTTCGACTGCGGCATCGCCGTTCTCGGCGGCCGCCATCTCATGACCCAGGGAGCCCAGCAGTTCCTGGGCGACCCTCCTGATGATCGACTCGTCATCCATCACGAGGACCCGGGCCTTCCGCGCCGCCGGCGCAGGCTGCGGCCGCTCCGCCGGCGCGGATACCGCTGCTCTGGTGGCAGGAAGATAGATATGGAAGGTGCTCCCCTTGCCGACGACTGACTGGACCTCGATCAGGCCGCCATGGTTCCTGATGATCGAGTAGGAGGTCGCGAGCCCCAGGCCGCTTCCCTTCTCCTTGGTCGTGAAGTAGGGATCGAAGATCTTGCTCAGGTATGCATCCTGAATGCCGACCCCATGGTCCTCGATTTCGATCACCACGTAGTCCCGGCTCTCCAGCCCGGAATGCAATGCCGTTTCGGCCGCGGGGAGGTTCCGTGCCGAGATCGCCACCCTCCCGCCCAGCGGCATCGCCTGGTCCGCGTTCAGCACGATGTTCTGGATCACCTGNNTGACCGGCTTGCCGCCCTTCGAGAACGTCAGGAGCTGGGACGTGAGGCTCACCGACTGGTGCAGCGCCTTCTCGGCCTGCTCCAGCATGGCGAGCGACTTCTCCCGCTGATCGTGCGTCAGTTTCGCCATGGAGATATAGCCGAACACGCCCTGCAGGAGGTTGTTGAAGTCGTGGGCGATGCCGCCGGCCAGCGTCCCGATGGACTCGAGCTTCTGGGTCTTGAGCCGCTCCTCCTCCAGCAGGTGCCGCTCGGTGATGTTGTTGATGGTCTCGATCACGGACGTAACGGCGCCGGATGCGTCCTTGATGGGGAACGCCTTCGTTTCCACGAACAGCGTGTGTCCCTCGGGGCCCCTATGCTTGTGGAGCGCCGCATGCGGCCTGCCCGTAACAAAGACCTGCCGGACGGCGCACTCCTCGCCCTCCTCGTAGCAGGGCCGGTCGACCTTGTGCGACAGTTCGTAGCAGTGTTTGCCGAGCACCGCTTCGACCGGCAGGGCGACCTGGGCGCAGTAGGCCCTGTTCGCGGTCACGATGCGGTAGTCCCGGCCGACGACGATGAATCCCTCGTCCACCGTGTCCAGGATGCCCCGGATGAACTCCTCGCTCTGACGGATCTTTTCCTCGGCGCGCTTCCGCTCCGTGATGTCCCGCACCACGCATATGTGCCCCGCGTATTCCCCCTTCTCATTCCACCGGGCCGTGGCGGTGACCTCAGTGTCTATCCCGGTCCCGTCCTTGCACAATCCGGGGGCTTCGCCGCACCAGACGCCGTTCTCCCTGCTGCGCAGCGTTCGTGCCATCTCCTGCTCTATCAATGGCACGAACTCGCGCGGCGTGACATCGCGCCAGGTCTTCCCCATGAGCTCGCTCGGGAGATATCCATAGGTCTTCGCATGGGCATCATTGAGATAGATGAACCGGTCCTGTTCATCCGTCACGGCGATGCCTTCCGTAACAATGGAGACCGCTCTGGCAAGACGGTCGTTCTCCTCTTCCGCGCGCTTCCGCTCGGTGATGTCCCGGAATATCCCGATGAGGCAGGGCCTGCCGCCCAGGTCGACGGTCACGGCGTTGACATCGGCATGGAAGACCGTGCCGTCCTTCCTCAGCATCGGGATGTTCTCGGCAAGGGAGATCTCCCCGCGCAGCTGCCGTTCGAAGGCGTTCAGGACATCGGGCAGGGCCTCCTTCGGATGGACGTCCGAGACGGGGAGGCGCAGGAGCTCGTCCCGCGTGTACCCCAGCATGGCGCACATTGCCTTGTTCGCCTCGATATTCATGTGCGCTCCGGCGTCGGCGATCATGATCCCGTCGATCGCATTCTCAAAGATGGAACGGAAACGGTCCTCTGAGTCCCGGAGCCTGCGTTCGGCCTCCTTCTGCTGGGTGATGTCCTGCACCGTGCCTACCATCCGCACCGGAGCGCCGGAGGCATCGCGGAATACCTGGCCGATCGTGTGCAGGACCGCGTCGGTCCCGTCCTTCCGGCGGAACCGGTAGTCCATCTCGAAGTGCCGGTCCTCCTTGAGCGCCGCGTCGATCGCCTGCAGGAACTCGTCCTTGCTGGCCGGATGCATCTGCTGCAGGACCAGNNGCGATGACCTGTGCCCGGGAAAGGCGTGCCTCGGCCTTCCGCAGCGATTCCTCCGCCTGCTTGCGTTCGGTGATGTCCTGCCCGGTCCCGCTCAGGATGACCAGGTCGCCCGCATCATCGCGAACGAGCTCCGCCTGTGCATGAATGATCCGTGTCGCACCGTCCTTGAGAACAAACCGGTAGTCCATGCTGAACGGTTTCTTCTCCCTGAGCGTCTCATCAATGGCCTTCTTCAGCATGGGCTGATCGTCAGGATGCACCATTTCAAGGAACAGCTTGAAACCCGCCGGGTCTGTTCCCGGATCAAGACCGAGAAGGCGGAAGAGCTCATCGGACCAGAACACCTGGCCGGTCTTCAGATCATGTTCCCAGCTCCCGATATGCGCGATGCGCTGGGACTCGGCAAGCTGCCGTTCGCGTTTTTTCAGAACCGCCTCGGCGTGCTTGCGCTCGGTGATGTCGTAGGCTGTGCCCCGGGTCCCGATGATGTTTCCCTGCCCGTCGCGGATGGACTTCGCGTTGAACACCAGATGCACGTTCCTGCCGTGCTTTGTCCGGTGTACGGTCTCGTACACCTTAATCATGTCGCCCTGGAGCAGCCGGCCGAAAAGCTCCCGGTCCCGCCGGGCGACCTCGGGGTCCTGGAAGTCGGTGAACTTCCTGCTGAGCATCTCCTCGACGGGATACCCAAGCACGTCTTCCCATGCGGCGTTCAGGTAGGTATAGCGGCCCTCTGCGTCGCACTGCCAGATGAGGTCCTGGGCCGTTTCGACCAGCTCATGGTACAGCGATTCCGCCTTGCGGAGCGACGCTTCGACCTTCTTGCGCCGCGTAATGTCCTGCACCACGCCGAACATCGTCACGGGCCGTCCTTCGCCGTCACGAACGACCCCGCCAATCGTATGGGTGTAGCGCTCCTTGCCGTCCAGGCCGATCATCCGGTATTCGCCCTCAAAAGGCGCACCGTGCTTCAGCGCATGTTCCACGGCGCTCGCGAACCGGTCGCGGCATTCTGGAGCTAAGGTCCTGACGACGATCTCATAGGAAGGCGTGTCCCGGGCCGGGTCCACCCCATAGATCCGATACACCTCATCGGACCAGATGAGCTCATTCGTGAGGATGTTCCACTCCCAGTTGCCGAGCTTGGCGAGCTTTTCCGCCTTCCTGAGGTTCTCCCGGCTCTTCCGGAGCGCGTCCTCGCTCCTCCTCGACGCGGCGGCAACCGGTGAACGGTCCTTCGCTCCTGCCGTCTTCCCACCGGTCTTCACAGCGCCTGCCGGGAGGGAAGCTTTCTTCGCGCCATGCCCCGGCTTCCCGGGCCTCTTCTTTGTCGATTTTTTCAAATCCGTCAACCGCTCCTCTGCGACGATCTGAACGACCGTTGTTTACATCCTGATAATAGGAAAGACATAGTATACCAAAAAGCAGCTGCCCCATGCCACTTGAGCTTTGAACCTGCAACCTTGACGTTGAACCTGCTCGCCTATTCGTCCCGTCAGAGCATCACCAGCATCAGGTCGATCGCGATGAT
>JAFNGD010000339.1 GCA_017885365.1 Nitrospirota bacterium | reverse complement strand
ACGCTGAGGAGATGCTGGTCAAGGCTCAACTTGCCTCGAAGATCGCTGAGATCATCAAGCTTCGCAAGCTTACTCAGACTCAGGCCGCAGCCCTGCTCGGGATGACCCAACCCAAGCTGTCCAACATGTTGCGCGGCCGGTTCCGCGGCATATCTGAGGCTAAAATGCTTGAGTGCATGACTCTCTTAGGCCGCGACGTACAGATCGTCGTCAAGCCGGTATCCCGTTCACGCAAGACCGGTCATGTTTCTGTGCTCTTTGCCTGACTTGCTAGGCCGGATGATGATGCTTTCTCGAAGAGGGGCAGGAGAAATCCCGATTCCGTATCGTTGAAGGTATGCAGTCCTCTGGAGTTTCTGATTGAGGAGGTGTTTTAAATGCTCAAGACAAAACCAAAGCCTCTGAGCGGTCATGCATTGAGAGATGCAGGTTGGGCTGCATTGGTAAGTAATCTCGGCCAGGTTAATGCGACGCGCTACATTATGCTGTCCGAGACAGGATACGGAGACTACACAAAGATCAGGAAGAGTGCAATTAAGGGGAAGCGCGTCGCCGATCTTTATAAAGAGACAGCGCTCTTCGAGAAGAAGCATTAAGAATAGGCGTTTTCAGGATGAATCCGATTTCCTTCTCCGTTCCATCCCCGATGCACCTCTCATCCGCGCATGGCGTTCTTCCCGTTACCTGACCCGGAGAATCGGAGCGGCAGACTGTCCGCGAAAGAACGACGGGAGACGATGGAGAGGCTTGCCGCAATTCCCGAACATGAAGTGAGGCTCATAGCGGCAACAGGGCGCTATCTCGGCGAAGGCTTCGATGATCCTCGGCTGGATACTCTTATCCTTGCTATGCCCTTCTCCTGGAAAGGAACGATAGTTCAGTACGCCGGCCGTTTGCATCGTGAACATCCGGGAAAGCAGGAGGTGCGGGTATACGATTATGTCGATGCAAATGTGCCGAAGCTCCTGCGGATGCACAGAAAACGGCTGCGGGGTTTCCGGGATATTGGGTATGCAGTGGAGTAGGAGATTGCGGCCCATTATCCAACTGATTTTGATCTGTAGCGGTCACTTCAGTCTTACGCGGTCTCATATTGTCCTGCAGTGCGAAGGGTAACTTTGGGGGTAGGTCGAAAAACGAAATTTTGAATCGTGCTGCAATCAAGGCCGGTTGGATAAACTGTTATATGACCGCCGCCCCATTTTGTTTCACCAGGCCGGCGTCAAACGAGATGCCGGCCTTTATATTTCGCACAGGTACCGGGATGGCGGAGAAGCAGAAAAAGGGAAAACACGCTCGTCCCATACGTCATATCCTGATGTCCGGACCCTTGACCTCTGACACGGAAACGCAGCGAGGTTGAGCGGCTGTATACAGCAGTGGCAACAAAGCAGATTTGATAATCATACAAGGGGCACCTTTGCATAACGACCGGCACAGGTATACAATAGAATATATGATCGTGAAAGGGGGCCGCCATGGAAGGTAAACGGGTCAAGGACAGCAGTGTCATCACCGCCCAGATGATGATCCCCCAGGACGCCAATCCCGCAGGCAATGTCCACGGCGGCGTCGTGGTCAAGATCATCGACGAGGCGGCCGGGGTCGTTGCCGCACGCCACTCGCGCACCAATGTGGTGACCGCCTCGATCGACCGCATGGATTTCCACCAGCCCATCTTCGTGGGCGACCTGCTCTTTTTCAAGGCGAGCCTGAACTTCGTCGGCAGGACCTCCATGGAGATCGGCGTGCGCGTCGAGGCCGAGAACCTTATGACCGGCGAGGTGAAGCATGCCGCGTCGGCCTACCTGACCTACGTTGCCATCGACCGAAAAGGACATCCTACCGAGGTCCCGCCGCTCGTCGTCGAGAGCGACGATGAGCGGAGGCGCTTCCGGGAAGCGAAGTCCCGGCGGGAGATGCGGCTCGCCGAACGGAAAAAGGAAGATGCCTGCCGCAAGGACTCGAGCAGCTGCACGTGAAAAACAGTCACCATGCATAACGCACCGGAAACAACCCTTCCTGAAAAGAACCGCGGGAACCTCAAACGGTACAACATTACGGCATGGTTCTACGATATCCTTGATTACCCCTGGGAATTGCAGTACCGGAAATGGCGGCCCCAACTCCTGTCCGGCGTTTACGGTGAGGTGCTCGAGGTCGGCGTGGGCACCGGTCGGAACCTGCGGCATTATCCTCCCTCGGTGCAGCACTTGACCGCCCTGGACTTCAGCCCCGCCATGCTGCAGCATGCCCGGCGTCGCGCGCAGGGGGCTCTCTGCCCGATCCTGTTCGTGCAGGACGATGTCTGCACCATGTCCTCGATCCCCTCGGGATCGTTCGATTGGGTCGTGGCCTGCTTCCTCTGCTGCGTGCTTCCCGCAGATTACCAGGACCAGGCGCTCAGCCAGATCAGCCGAGTGCTGAAGCCAGGCGGCAGGTTCTGCCTGCTCGAGATGGTCTATTCAAAGGACCGGTCCCTGCGCCGCCGGCAGGACCTCTTCGCGCCTTTTGTCGAAACGGTCTACGGCGCGCGGTTCGACCGGAACACNNCCGGCTGGCTGCAGTTACGGTATCATGCTGGCATTGAATACAGGAGCGAGCGCATTCCCCGCGGCTTGTTGCGGGTTAGCGAGCGATTAGAATAAAATCTACCTTGAGGATCTAAGATTCCCTGCAGCTTGCAGGGAGCTTCAAGAGACACGGCCGTGAAGACCATTTTATGCTACGATTAAACTGTGATTGTCCGAGGGAGGGGCTATGGACCTGAATGCGAACACCAAGATCGATGACCTATTGAAAGAANNCTTGCTGCCGAGATCAGGAAAAAGACGGGGACGGACGTTGCCGTGCGCGCGGCGAAGGGAGGAAGCGCTCCGATCATGGATGCCGACGCGCGCCAGGAGCTGCTGAAGGACATCATCCGGGACCTGCACCAGGGCGTGGAGATGAGTATTCTCAAGCATCGTTTCCACGAGCTCATCAAGGATATTGACCCCTCGGAGATCGCGAAGATGGAACAGCGGCTCATGGCCGAGGGCATGCCCGAGAGCGAGGTGAAGCGGCTCTGCGACGTGCACGTGGAGGTGTTCAAGGAATCCCTTTCGGCGCAGGATGCGCCCGTGGTGCCGCCCGGCCATCCGCTCCATACCTATATGCTCGAGAATCGCGCTGCCGAAGGCATCCTGCACGAGCTCGACCATGTCCTGGCGAAGCTCGGCGATGCTCCGGACAAGGCCGCCTTCGCCAATTCGCAGCATACCCTCGCGAAGCTCGTCGAGCGCCTAGCGGACATCGATCTTCACTACCTCCGGAAGGAGAACCAGCTCTTCCCGGTGCTCGAGGTCCATGGGATCACGGGGCCCTCGCAGGTCATGTGGGCGCTCCACGACGACATCCGTGTTGCCGTGAAGAGCGCGAAGGCAGGGGTGCGTGACAGCCTCGTGCCTGATGTGGTGAACACGCTCCGGTACCTCGCCAAGGCCCTCCGCGACATGGTCTTCAAGGAGGAGCACATCCTCTTTCCCATGGCAAAGGATCTCCTGACCGATGCCGAGTGGCATAAGGTGCGCCAGGGCGAGGAAGAGATCGGCTACGCCTGGATCAGGCCGGAGGCGGACTGGACAGGCGGGGCCGGTGCAACGCCGAAGGTTGAAAGCGTTGCGGAAGGTACGATACGACTCGATACCGGCTCGATGACCTTCGAGCAGCTGAACCTCATGCTGAAGCACATGCCCGTGGACCTTTCCTTTGTCGATGAGAACGACGAGGTGCGCTATTACTCCGCGACAAAGGACCGCATCTTCCCGCGCAGCCCCGGCGTAATCGGCCGGAAGGTACAGAACTGCCATCCGCCCAAGAGCTTTAACATGGTGCAGAAGATCCTGGACGAGTTTCGGGCTGGCAGTCGCGACAAGGCGGACTTCTGGATCCAGATGAAGGGCCGGTTCCTGCTGATCCAGTACTTTGCCGTACGCGACCACAAGGGCGCCTACAAGGGGACGCTTGAAGTGAGCCAGGACGTGACGGATATCAGGAAGCTCGAGGGCCAAAAGCGGCTGCTTGATTGGGATTAGAAGCAGGGGCAAGGGTCCGGGGTCAAGTAGCAAGACTCAAAGCGGTAACCGTTAACGACAGAGCTCAGCCGCTCTCTGTGTCCTCTGTGCTTTTGTGGCAAAAAGATTTTATCGATGCTCTTGCTCTCTTGAGAACATCACGCCATGGCAATGCTCGATGACCATGAGTTAGAGGAGCTGGCGCTTCTCCGCGATGAGGTGAAGCGGCTGCGCAGGACGCTGAACCTCCTCACCCCGTCCCTCGACCTGCTGCTCAGGCGCCGGGGCTTCCGGATCTACAAGAAGGAGCCTCCCGACGATCTGCTGGTCCCCGACGAGCCCTTCCGCGATATCTTTTACACGACGCTGCACAAGTATTCCTTCCGCCTCTTCCTCCGCGATGTGATCAAGCATCAGGACCGGTTCACGGTCGAGCAACTGGCCCGATACTCGACCGCCCGGGTCATCCGGGGATACATCCAGTACCTGCAGGACATCAGGCTGGCCGAAAAAGGGGCGGTCGGCTACTCCCTGTCGCGCAGGCCGGTCACGAGCTTCGGGCCGACGCTGGAGTGGTATGTGGCTGAGCTGCTCAAGCGGGAGTTCGGGGCAGAGGCGCTCTGGAGCGTGAAGTTCCGGCGGCCAAAGGTGGGCGGGGATTACGACGTGCTGGCGAAGCTGGACGGCTCGCTCCTGTACGTGGAGGTGAAATCCTCGCCTCCCAAGCAGGTAACGGACAGCGAGATCGCGGCGTTCCTGGACCGCGTCCAGGACCTGGGTCCGGAGCTGTCGATCTTCCTGATGGACACGGAGCTCCGGATGAAGGACAAGCTCGTGCCCATGTTCGAGCAGGAGCTGGGGAAGCGGAGCGATGATCCTCCGCCCGTGGTCAGGGTCGAGCGGGAGCTCTTTACCATCCGGGACCGCATCTTCATCGTGAACGCCAAGGAGAGCATCATCGGGAACCTGGAAAAGGTCGTGAACAGATATTTCCGGAGCGCCTTCCGATAACGGCGGCGTGTGCGGGCGAAAAAAAGACCATGCCTTCCGATCGGTCACCGGTGAGCATGGTCTTTTCGTTAAAGACGGCTGACTAGCGGGCGCCGCTCCCCTGCGGCAGCGACCTTCCTTCGCCGGGATAGGTGTTCGGCGTCACGGGTGTCTGCTGCATCTGCTGCTCCGCTTGAGCGCCTTTCGGGGCCGTGTCTCCCCGGGCGTGGTCATTCTTGATCTCCCGGTTGGCGTTGTTGGCCAATCTTCGCAGCTGGCTCACGGTCTTACCCAGCTTCGTGCCGAGCTGACGGGCCACATCGCCCCATCCGGCGGCCGGCGGGCCCTGGCGCAGGGACAGGACCTTCTGCACGTTGGCATCCGTGGCACCGCTGGGCAGCGCTTGCGCGAGCGACAGGACGATGGCGATTTCGCCATGGTCCAGCTTCCGGTCCCGGAGCGACTGGACCTGCTGCTCTGTTGCTTTCAGGTCGGCAATGAGCCGTTTGGACACGGCTTTTTCGCCGCCGGGCTTCGCAGCGGCGTCGTTCACCCGCTTGACCTCCCGTTCGAGATTCTTTTCATCTTTGGATACCTCAGCCCAACCCGCTCCCGTGATCAGCAGTGTCATCGCAAGGACGGCGCCGAGGGTCAGCCATGCACGCTTCATCGATCGGTCCCCCTCATCAAGATAATAAAATGAGCAACAATGGTCTGCTTCAAAACAGCGTCATTATACCATGCCGCCGGGCAATGTGAACACGAATCTGCGGAGGAGGGCGCCCGGAAAAAACCGCTCTTTACAACTGCAGAGAATAATGGTATTTTCTACGGTACTTTTTCCCAAACGCCGCCGCACGATGCCGGAGACGGCCGCTGCCATGAAGAAATTGCTCGAAAAAAGCGTGTACCTGGTCCTGATCGCCGTGGTGTCCTCACTGCTCGCCTCGCTCGCCGCATTCCTCTGGGGGGCGGTCAAGACCGTGGTCGTCGTCAGGCACCTGGCCTTCTCTCTCGGGAAGGATGTTACGGCGTCGGTGGAGCTCATCGCCCTGATGGACTCGTTCTTGATCGCGACGGCTCTGCTCATCTTCTCGATCGGGCTCTACGAGCTGTTCATCGAGGACGTCACGATGCCGGCATGGCTGACGGTCCATAACCTCCACGACCTCAAGACGAAGCTCTCTAGCGTCATGATCCTGATGATGGCAGTGGCCTTCCTGGAGCATCTCGTGGAATGGAAGGACCCGCAGGGGACCCTGCTCCTCGGTCTGGCAGCGGCCGTGGTAGCCGCAATGCTGATCGCCTTCAGCCGCTTCGGGGAAAAGGAATAGGCAAAAGGAGCACGGATGATGGAGAAGAAGATCAACAAGGTGCTGGTCGCGAACCGGGGAGTCCCGGCGGTGCGGGTCATGCACACCTGCCGCGACCGGAGCATTCTGACGACTGCTGTCTACAGCGATCCGGACCGCCTGGCCCATCACGTGTTCATGGCCGATGAAGCTGTCCATATCGGCGCTGCGCCGCCGGTCGAATCGTACCTCAATATGGACCGGATGATCGACGCGGCGCTCCGGAGCGGGTCCGACGCCATCCATCCCGGCTGGGGCTTCCTGGCCGAGAACGAGTCCTTTGCAAAGAAGGTGATCGACGCGGGCCTTCTCTGGATCGGCCCGCCGCCCCAGGTCATCCACCTCATGGGGGACAAGATCCAGGCAAAGCAACTGGCGCGCAAGGCAGGCGTGCCCGTCATCCCGGGCGTCAGCAACGTCACCGACGGGGCGCAGATCACGAAATGGATGGCGGACGAAAAGGTCACCTTCCCCATCATCATCAAGGCCTCGGCGGGCGGCGGCGGCAAGGGCATGATCAAGGTTGACCGTGCCGAGGACATCGCCCTGGCCCTTGCCCAGGCCCGGTCCGAGGCGAAGAAGTCCTTCGGCGACGAGACTATCCTGGTGGAGAAGTACATCGAGCGGGGCCGGCACATCGAGGTGCAGATCGTGGCCGACAGCCACGGGAACGTGAGGCACCTCTACGAGCGCGAATGCACGCTCCAGCGGCGGAACCAGAAGATCATCGAGGAGGCGCCGTCGCCCAGCCTCGATGAAAAGCTCCGCGAAGAGATCTGCTCCACCGCCGCGCAGCTCATGCGCGAGATCGGCTACGTCACCGCGGGCACGGTGGAGTACATCTTCGACTCGGCGACGCGGAAGTTCTACTTCCTCGAGGTGAACACCCGGCTCCAGGTGGAGCACGGCATCACGGAGCTCATCACCGGCCTCGACATCGTCGGCATCATGATCGACACGGCGCTGGGTAAGAAACTGCCGTTCAAACAGGCCGACATCCGGCCGAACCGCTGGGCCCTCGAGGTCCGGCTGAACGCCGAGGACCCGAAGACCTTCAGCCCCTCCTTCGGAAAGATCAGCAGGCTCCAGATCCCCATGGGCCCGAACGTGCGCGTGGCCTCGGGCGTGTACGAGGGCGGGGACATTCCGCCGTACTATGACTCGCTCTTCATGCTGCTCATGACGGCCGGCGCGGACCGGAGCAACGCCATCAGGGTCATGGACCGCTGCCTGGGCAGGAACCTCCGCGTCGAAGGCATCAAGACGCTCCAGCCGCTCCTGCTCAGCATCATCCGCCACCCGTCGTTCATCTCCGGCGAGTTCTCCACGCGGTTCATCGAGGAGCACATGGACGAGCTGATCTCCATGTTCAGTGATGTCAACAGCGAGGACGAGATCCTCAAGATCGCGCGCTACGTCGCGGAGATATCGGCCCTGGGGCCGCAGAAGTGGATGTGATGAGGCCAGCCGACAGGCGTGCAAGCTTGCAGGCTTGTCAGCGCGGCCCAAAAGGCCGCTGGGCTTAAACCGGAAATGAAAGAGATCGCCAGACTGCTGAACAACAACCGGGAGTGGGCCCGGCGGGTAGAGCTCGAAAGCCCGGGGTTCTTCGCGAAGCTCAAGAGGCAGCAGCGGCCCAAGTACCTGTGGATCGGATGTTCCGACAGCCGCGTACCGGCGAACCAGATCACGGGACTGCTGCCGGGCGAGGTCTTTGTCCACCGGAACATCTCCAATCAGGTCATTAATACGGACATGAACCTGATGTGTGTGCTGCAGTATGCCGTCGAGGTCCTGAAGGTCAGGCACATCATCGTGTGCGGTCATTACGGATGCGGCGGCATCGCGGCCGTCAAGAAGAACGCCACCACCGGCGTGCTGGAACACTGGCTCGAGAGCGTGCAGATCTTCGCGAGGAAGCACAAGCGGATCACGCTCAATGAGATGTGCGAGCTGAACGTCAAACAGCAGGTCGAGAACCTGGCGCATAACACGATCGTCCAGAAAGCATGGGACCGCGGCAGAAAGCTCTATATTCACGGCTGGATCTACTCGATCGCCGACGGGCTCATAAAGGACCTGAAGGTGACCCGAACAAAGGACAGGAGACAGGAGCTAGAAGTCAGGAGACAGAAGGCGAGTGGCTAAGGGAAAGTACAAAGCTGCGCTGTTCTCTGTATGCTCTGTGTCTCTGTGGTTAGAATCCGTGGTGTCGTCATACCGCGTTCATCCGTGGTTACCAATGGATAGCAAGAGGAAACGATGGGGAATAACATATTCGTAAAACCCGGCATGTCGCCTAGGGAGATCGTGAAGGCGGTCCGCGGCCTGAAGGGCGCCTGCCTCACCTCGGTGGGGATGCGCGACGCGGGCCAGTCGGACTTCAAGAACCGCCACCG
>JAFNGD010000338.1 GCA_017885365.1 Nitrospirota bacterium | reverse complement strand
TGCCGTCAGGCGTCGGCATGGCATCATGGAGCTGGTGCGCTGCAGGCATCATCTTCTCGTCAACGAGCTTCAGGGTCTTGGCATCGAGCACCCAGAGGCGGTCCGCAGCGGACTGCATGATGTACTTGCCGTCATGCGTGAAGTACATACGGAAGGTGATGGTGTTGTTCGGGTCACCCTTTATCGTGTTCTTGGTGATGACCTTCAGTTTGCCCTTCTCGAGNNTGTGCCATATCAACGAGCACGAAGTCCACATCGCCGGTCATCTTGCCGTCCTTCACCTGGTTCATGGTGAACACCCAAGTCTTGAAGTCAGGCGAGTTCGTGCCGTGCGTGAACTTGTAGGAGCCCTTGGCATAGCCCATATCGCTGATGAACACGCGATGCTTGTGCGAGAGGTCCTTCTTGCTGAACACGTCCACATAGCCTTCCGTGCCCATGAACACCGGCATGTAGTACTCCTTGCTCTGGCCCGAGGCGCAGTATAGCGGGGGCTTCTCGCCCGGGGCGCGGGTCGCGTCCGGCGTCAGGGTGACGTCCTGAATGACCTTGCCGGTCTTCAGGTCAGACTTGCCGACATGCATCTTCTTGTTCGCGTCGGGAATATAGGTGGACCAGAACAGCACGTTGGGATCGTTCGAGTCGATCCGCGCATCATGGGTCGCGTGGGACTTGCTGTCACCGATGTCGATCTTGTCCAGGTTCGTGATCTTCACCGGATCAGCGGCATTGCTCGGATCGATGGTCACGTCAGCCTGGGCGAAATGACCTCCGTGGCCGGCAACGTACAGCGTGGCCGAATAGGTCGGGCCCGCCGCGACCGCCGTGGGCATCGTGGTGGTCGGCGCAACCGTGGTAAGCGCAAGATAGCTCACCACAACAACTGCAACAATTCCGAAGAGCACTAAAAGCTTTTTCATTGTGAATCTCCCCTTTCCTTACGTATGATTAAGATACCTTGTTGAGTTAGTGACCAGAACGTTTACTTCTGACTCAAAAGTGTTGTATTCTTGCCCGCTCTCACCTCCCCTTTTTACCAGGTCTGCAGGATCGTTACGGAAGTCTATTCGATCAGGCACGCCATGGGCCGCCCCTTCTCACATATGTTATGCTACTTCTGGAAACGGAAGGGCACTGTTCGTTCTCCGGACCGTTCGAACCGGAGCGTAAGGACCAACTCTGATCCTTTCTGGATGGTCTTCGGCATATTGTAGATCATGATATGCGGGCTTCCCGGTTTGAGCTCCACGATATCCCGGGCAGGGACGGGGATCTCCTCGATCCGTACCATCCGATTGTCCCTCACGTCGTGTAACTCAATGACCGTCCTTGGCAAAGACGCCGCGACCCCGATCAGCTTGTCACGGCCGCCCGCGTTCCGGATCGTCATGTAGAGAGAGCCGGAGCCGATAAAGAGCGGCGAAAGCTCGGCATACTGGCCTTCAATGGTGATCTGCGGCGGGGGAGACGAGCATCCCATGCCCGCGATGATCAGGACCGCCAGCACCGCCCCCCGAAGAACAATCAGCGATGCACGTGAGCGGTTGGCTATCCGTTGTATCATCATGGAAGTGCTGCCGGATCATCAGATATGAGAACACCGGACATTCTGATGAAGTATCGTATATTAGTGCAGGGTCTTACGGCATGTCAACGTAAAATTCTAATTTGCGAGTATGTAATACCCGTTTTTTCGGACTTTTTGGGACTTGTGCGTTACAAAAAGTGATAGGGAGCGCGCCCTTCCCCTTTTCACCTTTTTTTGGTATGATTATCATCATTCAGCCATCATGAAAGGAGACCACATCCATGGTCCAGAAAGCGAGCACGACCCTCACCGATATGCTTCAGCAGGCCATCGCGAGGGAGATCCAGGTGTCCGTCCAGTATATGTGGCAGCACATCATGGCAAAGGGGCTGGAGTCAGCCGAGATCGCCGATGTCTTCGAGGATGTCGCCGTGGCGGAGATGAAGCACGCTGAGAAGATCGCCGAGCGGATATTCTACTTCGACGTCACCCCCACCACCAAGCCCGACCCCATCAAAGTGGGAGGCACGCTCAAGGAGATGCTCGAGGCGGATGCCAAGGCGGAAGAGGAAGCCATCGACCTCTACAAGGCCATCATCAAGCAGGCCGCGTCCGAAGGCGACAGCACCACACGGCTCCTCTTTGAGCAGATCCTAGCCGACGAGGAAGGGCACCACGACACGTTCACGACCCTGCTCGGAAAATAACCTTCGCCGGAGATCGAGCGTCAGGAACTGAAAAAGGCCGAAGCTTCACGCTTCGGCCTTTTTTTCTGCCTACGGTCAGGGGCATCTATGCCCGACCGATGCCGTAGATCTGGTCGAGGAGCTGTCTGTCCTCCAGCACCTTGGCGTGGAGCCAGGGCATATATTCGAGCGTCACCACGCCGTTCCATTCCAGCTCTTGCAGACGATCCAGGAGGTCCATACAGAAGCCATCCCGATCGATGGGCTGGTGCTGCCGGGCGATGCCCTTCAGCTCCTTGTCCCGGATGACCGACGAGAGGTGGAGGTTCACGATGTGCGTGTGATAGGACTCGATGACCCAGGTGATCTCGGGCTTCGGCAGATGAGACGTGTCCAGCACCATCGGAATGCTTTCCTTCATGATCTGGTCGGGGGTGAGGACCCGTTTTGAGTTCCACAGGGTCTCCACGCCGATGACGACCCGCGTGCGCTCCTGCAGATGCCTGATGTTCTCGACCACGGACAGATGGTCCAGGTCGCCCGCGTCCGGTCCCGCGGCCTCGGGGTGGAAGACCGCGATGCCGGATCCCACGGCCTCGGCGAACTGCACCGCCTTCCCGGCCCAGTCGATAAAGTTGCCGTCCGCCAGATGGCCGTCCGGGGCGTGGACCGAGTAGACAGGCACCTGGTAGTTCTTCACCTGGTTCTCGATGTCAGGTAGTCGGTTCTTTTCCTTCAGGAACGCCTCGAGATCCTGCGGCAAGGCGAGCTCGATGGGCACGCCCTGCAGCTTGCTGAGCCGCTCATCGCTGTTGGCATACTCGATCTGTCTTCGAATGCAGAAATACATGGGTTGTTGGTCGTTCCGTTGATTGCGCCGCCACCCTCGGGAGGATTTTGGCTTGTGGGAAAATATTATAGCATTAGTATGCAATAATGTGGTGCTCTTTTTTGAAAATGGTTTTGCAGCCGCACACCTCCCCTGCAAGCGTTCTCTATAGATTCATTAGGAAAATTAATGGAGCCCTGCCGGGTTTGCGCTTGACAAAGAATCTCGATTCCGTTAAATTTTCCGAGCAAGGTACCGCACTCCCAAGGAGCGTCAGATCATGAAAGAAGGCCCAGTGCTTTTACCGGAGATCCACGGGGTCCCTGAGATCGTCGTCCAAACCTGGTTTGCCATGGCAGTTCTGATCGTACTGGCCATCATCGCACGCGCAAGCCTCAAAAAGACCCCGACGGGCATCCAGAACGTGTTCGAGGCGATCTTCGAAGGCCTCGATAACTATATAGAGGAGATCATGGGACCGGAAGGCAAGCGGTACTTCCCGCTTATCGGCAGCCTGTTTCTTTTCATCCTCCTCTCGAACCTGCAGGGTCTGGTCCCGGGCTTCGAGTCACCCACGGGGAACATCAACACCACGGCAGCCCTGGCCATCACAGTCTTCTTCGCGACCCACGCCATCGGCGTCACGAAGCATGGTTTCTCGTACTTCAAGCATTTCATGGGCCCCATGCCGCTCCTGGCGCCGCTCATGATCCCCCTGGAGCTCATCAGCCATCTCGCGCGGCCGGTCTCGCTGGCCTTCCGTCTCTTCGGCAACATGCTGGCGAAGCACAAGCTGCTCGTGGCACTCCTGGCGCTCTCGCCCTTCGTGCCCGTCTTCATGGTCCTGGGCCTCGGCGTGTTCGTGGCCTTCGTCCAGGCGGGCGTGTTCACGCTCCTGACCATGCTGTACCTCGCCGGCGCCATTGAAGAGGCGCACGGCAGCGAGCATCACTAAACCAGCTGGCAAGCCTGCAAGCTGACAGGCTTTCAAAGCTTTATTACCCCGGTGAACGCCGTTCCCGCAGATGCGGGATTCCCCGGGAGGTAGCGACCCGGTACGATTCCGGCCTGATGTCTACATTGAGAAGAAAGGAGAAAAATCGATGAAAAAGCTCGCAGTTCTCGTTCTGACCCTCAGCCTGGTCCTCGTCGCCGCCGTGGCGTTCGCGGCCGAAGGAGCAGCCCCTGCAGCGGCAACCGGCGGACTGACCGCTGGCGTGGCCGCGCTCTTCGCCATCGCCATCGCGGCGTTCGGCGGAAGCCTCGGCATGGGCCTGAGCATCAGCAAGGCGGTCGAAGGCATCGCACGCAATCCCGAAGCCTCCGGCAAGATCATGACCACCATGATCATCGGTCTGGCGCTGATCGAATCGCTGGCCATCTACACGCTGGTCATCATCTTCATCAAGGCGTAAGCCCGACCGGCAGAGCAGTACACGAAGAGGGGACGGTGAAAACCGTCCCCTCTTTTTTTTATTCTTTGAACAAGGTCGGGCAGAAGTACAACCATAGCCCGTCATTGCGAGCAAAGCGAAGCAATCTAGCCGTTCAAAGCCTGAGTGTTGTGGCCACCGCATTGATTAAGCGTTGTTCCCGTGCTATAGTCCCAGTTATCTAATAACTGTCTCGGTACACTCACTAAGGCTTGAGCAATGCTGCCGACTCTTTCAATTGAGGTTTCGCAAACATGAGGAATAGGCAAATTTTGATGCTTTTATTGGGCATTATTGTAAATGGATTTATTTGTACGCAGTTACTCGCTTTTGAATATGAATCTTGGCCACGTGAAGGACCATTTTATTTCGAAGTCATAACTGACAAGCTTGTGCTGCATGATAAGCCCGCATCTGATTCTCCTGTCATTGCGTCTATTTCTGCCAAGAAGGGAACAATCGTATCAGACGCGAGCGGGGTGAAACAACTCATTCGATTACAAAAAAACGGCGGGCACTTAGTTGGCATTAGAGGTAGCGCAAAGGTCAACGTGGATATTATCCTCGGTAGAAGAATACAAAAAACTATCAAGCCGGGTATAATCCGTGCCCTCGAAGGTGGAGTTGCTGAGAATATGCTCATCTTTAATAAAAACGATGTTATCGAGTTCATGATGCCTTTGAGTGAAGGAAGGTGTCTCCTTCGCTATAAGGGTAATCCTGTTGAAAATAGTACTTGTTTGGATTACGAGCTCCGCGTAGAACAAAGTCTAGTGCTTGAATCTAGGCCAGTCGTTGAATGGTGGATTTCAATCGAGCAAAATAATAAGCCGAATGGGTGGATTATGGTTGACGACAAAACCAGCTTGAGAACAATTAATTAAATCTCGCTTCATTGCCTGTGCAGTTTGGTCAAATAGATCGGTCACTTGCATCGCGCAAATGTATAGCGGAAAGATTCGTCCGATAGGCGAACTAAAAAATCATTCGAGCCTCCGATGGCGGTTCAACGCATCGCCCTCCTTCCGCCCACCTATTTCGTCATCACTCTTCCCCTTTTTTCCCTTTTTCCCCCTTTCCCTTTGCGGTATAATAGCGCCCTGACAATATCGCCACCCTCAAGGAGCATTGTTTACACATGAATACCGTTCGCGTCAGGTTCGCGCCAAGCCCCACCGGCGCGCTGCATATCG
>JAFNGD010000337.1 GCA_017885365.1 Nitrospirota bacterium | reverse complement strand
GACCTTCGACATCGAAGGCATCGATTCCGCGCACAAGCTCGCGATCCTGACCATGCTGGCCTTCGGCACGCCGGTCAAGTTCGACGACATCTATACAGAAGGCATCTCGAAGATCACGCCGCTCGACATCGAATTTGCGAAGGAGCTCGGGTACAAGATCAAGCTCCTTGCCATTACGAAGATGGTAAATGGCGAGGTCGAGGCGCGGGTCCACCCGACCATGCTGCCGGGCGAGTTTCCCATCGCCACGGTGGACGGTGTGTTCAATGCGCTCAACGTGGTCGGGAACGCTGTGGGCTCCACGATGTTCTACGGCAGGGGTGCTGGTGACATGCCGACCGGCAGCGCCGTGGTCAGCGACATCATGGACATCGGCAGGGACATCCTGGCGGGCTGCACGGGCAGGATGCCGGTCGCCTCGTTCCGGGAGCGGTCGCCGCTCAAGATACGCAGGATGGATGACATCACGTCATGCTACTACCTGCGGTTTACGGCACTCGACAAGCCCGGCGTCCTGTCGCGGATCTCGGGCGTGCTCGGGAAGAACAACATCAGCATCGAATCGGTGATCCAGAAGGGACGGGGGGGAGCCGAAGCGGTACCGCTGGTGATGATGAGTCACGAGGCCGTCGAGCGCAATGTCCGGAAGGCGCTCGACGAGATCAACACGATGGACTGCGTCGCCGGACCGACCATGGTGATCCGCGTGGAAGAAGGACCGAAGTAGTTCCGGGTCCCGGAGCGTGGATGTCGGATCGAGATGCGGATACTGAAGAACGTTCGTATTTCACAAGCCCAAAGATCGATCCACACGGGAGGTGTTATGGGGGAAGAATTCACCGTAGCCAGGACCGTTGATCTGAAAGGTCAGGTCTGCCCGTACACCTTCGTCCGTTCGAAGCTCGCGATCGAAAAGATGGGGCTCGGCGAGGTGCTCGAGATCATTCTGGACCACAAGCCGGCCGTCGAGAACGTCCCCAAGAGCATGGAGAACGAAGGCCAGAAGGTCCTGAAGATCGACCAGACCGGCGAGAAAGAGTGGCACGTCTTTGTCCGGAAGGACAAGGAGAAAGCAAAAAAATAATTGCGGAATGCGGATTGCGGAATGCGGACTCAAGCGGAACAAGCATTTCGTAATCCGAAATCCGAAATCCGCAATCCGAAATGGAAGACCATGGAATTCACCGAAGACCAGATACTGCGCTACAGCAGGCATATCATCCTGCCCGAGGTCGGGGGCGACGGCCAGGAGAAGTTGCTGAATGCGAAGGTGGTGCTTGTGGGCGCCGGAGGCCTCGGATCGCCGGTCGGCTACTATCTTGCTGCGGCGGGGGTGGGCACCATCGGCGTTATCGACAACGATCGGGTGGAGATGTCGAACCTTCAGCGCCAGATCGCGCACAACACGAAAAGACTCGGCATGCTCAAGGCCGACTCGGCGAAGGAGACCTACGAGACCCTGAACCACGACGTGAAGGTCGTGACGCACAAGGAGCGGCTCACTTCCCAGAACATCAAGGACATCATCAAGGATTACGACATCGTGGTGGACGGCAGCGACAATTTTCCGACACGGTATCTCGTGAACGATGCCTGCGTCATGCTGAAGAAAACGCTGATCAGCGCCGCGGTGTTCCGGTTCGAGGGGCAGGTGATGTCCATCTACCCGGGCGATGGGCCGTGCTACCGCTGCCTCTTCGAGGTGCCGCCGCCCGCCGGCATGGTGCCTTCGTGCCAGGAGGCGGGCATCCTCGGCGTGGTCACTGGTGTGGTCGGTACGCTTCAGGCCACGGAGGTCGTGAAGGCGATCCTCGGCATCGGCGTTCCTCTCAAGGGGAGGCTGCTGCTGTGGAACGCCCTCGATATGAGCTTCCGGACAGTAAAGGTGCCGCGGAACCGTGAATGTCCGGTATGCGGCGAGCATCCGACGATCAAGGAGCTGATCGACTATGAGCAGTTCTGCTCGATGAGCCACTGAGGATTGCGGAATTCGGATCGCGGAATGATGGCGATTACCCGTACCCATCTCCAACTGATTATCGATCACTGTAACGCCGGGTATCCGAACGAGGCCTGCGGCATCCTGGCAGGCAGGGACGGCAGGGTCGAAAGGGTCTACTGCATGAAGAACGCGAGGCCGGGCCCCGTGTCGTATGAAATGGAGCCGGAGGAACAGTTCCGGGTCATGAAGGACATCCGGCAGGTAGGCCTCGAGATGATCGGCATGTTCCACTCCCATCCCGGGGGCCGTGCCTATCCGTCGAGCGTGGACGTGGAGAAGGCCTATTGGCCCGGAACAACGCTGGCGAACTATCCCGAGGCGGTCTATGTCATCGTTTCTCTGCTGGACCGCGCGAACCCGGATGTGAGAGGATACGCGATCAGCGGGGGAGCGATACTCGAGGTTCCCCTGGCGGTCGTGTAGGTATATTTTTCGATTTTCAATTCAGGCCCGTCCGGATCAGGAGGAAGAATTCATGGCGATCAAGGTGAGGATCCCGACCCCGCTGCAGAAACTGACGAACGGAAGATCGGAAGTGGAGTGCGCGGCGAAGAACATCACGGAACTGGTGGAGGCCTTGGAGAAGGACTATCCGGGCATGAAAGAGCGTCTTTCCGAGGGCGGCAAGATCAGGCGGTTCATCAATATCTACGTGAACGATGAGGACATCCGCTTCGTGAGCAAGGAAGAGACCACCCTGAAGGATGGCGACAACATCTCGATCGTGCCCGCCATCGCGGGAGGCAGGTAAAGCGCGAAGATGAGAGGTTGAGAGGGTAAGAAGGAGAGCGGAAACCGGCGAGATTCGTAACTTCCCAACTTCTTATCATCCCATCTTCTGTATTAAAGCAAGGGAGGGCATATGGCTACCAGAAGGATCAAACTGACTTTCCCGCAGGACCTGATCAAAGAGCCGGTGATCTTTACCATGGCAAAGAAGTTCGACGTGATGCCGAACATCCGGCGTGCCAAGGTGACCGAAAGCGTGGGCGAAGTCGTCCTCGAACTTGAAGGGACCGAAAAGAAACTTGAAGAGGGCATCGCATATCTGAAAGAGCGGGGCGTCAAGGTGGATCCCGTGGAGGGAGAAACCGCAGGATAGTCAGGAGCGGTCATCGGCCAACAGACGGCCGGAGATTGCACAGAGACCCACGGCATGTCCTTATGAAATACATCATCTTACTGGGAGACGGAATGGCGGACCGGCCGTGCGCCGACCTGGGGGGGAAGACCTGCCTTCAGGCCGCCAGGACGCCGAACCTTGACCAGTTGGCGACGCTCGGCCAGGTCGGGATGGTTCATACCGTTCCCGACGGTTATGCCCCCGGCAGCGACGTGGCAAACCTGTCGGTGCTGGGATATGACCCGCGGAAGTATTATACCGGACGTTCTCCGCTCGAGGCGGCGAGCATCGGCGTTGCGCTCGGGTCTGATGACGTGGCGTTCCGCTGCAACCTCGTGACGCTCAAGCTATCGGGCGGGGGCACGGCAACCGCGCGCCGGAAGGCGCTCATGGAGGACTTCAGCGCCGGCCATATCTCGACCCAGGAGGCGCGCACGCTCATCGAGGAGATCGACCGGGCGCTGGGAAGCGAGCATATCCGCTTCTATCCCGGGGTGAGCTACCGTCACCTGATGGTCTGGAAGGGCGGCAAGGACCGGATCGAGTGCACGCCTCCCCATGACATCCAGGACAAGGACATCCAGGACTATCTTCCCCGCGGCGAGGGCGACGACATCATCAACGAGCTGATGGCTGCATCCTTCGACCTCCTGACCAACCACCCCGTCAACAGGGCCCGGCTCGAGAACGGCAAGCGCGCGGCGAACAGCATCTGGCTCTGGGGCCAGGGGAAGCGGCCGAGCATGCCCACCTTCCGGGAAAAGTACGGCATCGAGGGCGCGGTGATTTCCGCCGTGGACCTCACTAAAGGCCTCGGCGTCTACGCTGGATTCGAGGTGATCAACGTACCCGGAGCCACCGGCTGGCTCGACACGAACTACGTCGGCAAGGCGGAGCATGCGCTCTTCGCGCTCAAAACGAAGGACATCGTGTACCTTCACGTGGAAGCGCCGGACGAAGCGGGTCACACCGGCGACGTGAAGAACAAGGTCAGGGCCATCGAGGACTTCGATGAGTTCATCGTCGGGAACATCATGCACGGGATGAAGCAGTTCGACGAGTACCGGATCCTTGCGCTGCCCGACCATCCCACGCCGCTCGAGATTCGGACCCATTCGGCGGAGCCGGTCCCGTTCGTGCTCTACGACAGCCGGAACGAGCGGAAGGGCGGGCCGGTGACCTATGACGAGCGGATCGCTGACCGGAAGGACGCGATGGTGTTCAAAGAAGGCTACAAGCTGATGGACTATTTCCTAAAACGATAACACTATCATCGCCGCAGAGACACAGAGACACGGAGACATCAGATTGTCTGAAGGCTCAATGAAAGATTTCCCCGTGTTCTTCGTGCCTCNNCCCGAACGGATCATGAACGTGGCGAAGCGTGTCGTCCGGACAAAAGAACAGGGCCACGACGTTGTGGTCGTCGTATCTGCCATGAGCGGCGAGACGGACAAACTGATCAATCTCGCGGCGCAGGTGAGCGACAACCCGGACCCGCGGGAGATGGACATGCTCCTCTCGACGGGCGAGCGCGTGACCATCGCGCTGCTCGCCCTGGCCATCCAGTCGCTCGGCCACAAGGCGCAGTCCTTCACGGGCAGGCAGGCGGGCATCGTTTCGGACTGCGTCCACACCAAGGCGCGGATCGAGAAGATCTCCGGCGACCGGGTGAAGCACGCGCTGAAGGAAGGCAAGATCGCGGTCGTGGCGGGGTTCCAGGGAATATCCGAAACGGACGATGTGACGACGCTCGGGCGGGGCGGTTCCGACCTTTCGGCGGTGGCAGTGGCCGCGGCGCTGAAGGCGGACGTGTGCGACATCTACACGGATGTGGACGGCGTGTATACCACGGACCCGAACATGGTGCCGCAGGCAAGGAAGCTCGACAGGATATCCTACGACGAGATGCTCGAACTTGCGAGCCTGGGGGCCAAGGTGCTCCAGACCCGCTCCGTCGAGTTCGCGAAAAAATACAATGTTCCCGTGCGGGTGCTCTCGAGCTTCAACGACAATCCGGGCACCCTGGTGACCAAGGAGGATCCTGACATGGAAAAGGTTGTGGTGTCCGGCGTTGCATACGACAAGAACCAGGTGAAGGTGACCGTGCAGGGCGTGCCGGACAAGCCGGGGGTCGCGGCGAAGATATTCAACACCATCTCCGACAACAACGTCGTGGTGGATATGATCATCCAGAACGTCGGCGAGGGCGGGCTGACGGACATGTCGTTCACCGTGCCGAAGACTGATGCCAAAAAGATCACCGAGGTCATGAAGAAGATCGTGGCCGAGATCGGCGCCAAGGGCGTTACGGTGAAGGAGGACATCGCCAAGGTCTCCATCGTCGGCGTGGGCATGCGTTCGCACTCGGGCGTGGCTTCGAAGATGTTCTCCGCCATGGCGAAGGAAGGCATCAACATCATGATGATCAGCACGTCGGAGATCAAGATCTCTATCGTGATCGACGCCAAGTACACCGAGCTCGCCGTCCGCGTGCTACACGAGACCTTCGAGATGGACAAGGCAGCCTAGTAATTGCGGATTGAAGATTGCGGATTGCGGATTGAAAACCCGCAGGAGTTCCGCTGTTAATCCGCGATCTACTATCGTTCGACTGAGCTCACGACGAAGTCCGAAATCCGCAATAAGTAAAGTCGAACGGAATACGAATAGATACCTCACATCATTTTATGAAACGTAAAGTACTCATTTACGATACCACCCTCCGCGACGGCGCTCAGGCCGAGGACCTGAACTTCTCGGTGGAGGACAAGATCCGCGTCGCGCGGAAGCTTGATGAGTTCGGCGCCCACTATATCGAGGGGGGGTGGCCGGGCTCGAACCCGCGGGACGTGGAGTTCTTCAAGGAGATGCGCCGTGTGAAGCTCAGGAAGGCGAAGCTCGCGGCCTTTGGCTCGACCCGCCGCGCCCGGCTCAAGGTCTCGGATGACCCGAGCCTCAGATCGCTGGCGACCTCCGGGGCCCCGGTCGTGACGATCTTCGGCAAGACCTGGGACCTGCACGTGCTCAAGGCGCTCAAGACCACCCTGGGCGAGAACCTGGCCATGATCGAGGATTCGGTGGCGTTCCTCAAGGAGCATCTGGACGAGGTGATCTACGACGCCGAGCACTTCTTCGACGGGTACAAGGCGAACCCGGACTACGCCATCGAGACCCTGCTCGCGGCCGAAGCGGCCGGCGCAGACTGTCTCGTGCTGTGCGACACCAACGGCGGGACCCTTCCGCACGAGGTGGAGGAGATCGTAACCCGGGTGAAGAATATCATTGGAACACCGTTCGGGATCCACGCACACAACGATGCGGAGCTTGCGGTCGCCAACTCTCTGGCGGCGGTCAGGCTCGGGGCGGTGATGGTCCATGGTACGGTCAACGGCTATGGAGAGCGGTGCGGCAACGCGAACCTCTGCGCCATCATTCCCGACCTCAAGCTCAAGATGGGGATCGACTGCGTCACCGATGCGAGCCTCCGGAAGCTCCGCGAACTGTCGCGATACGTCGACGAGCTGGCCAATCTTCCGCACCGGAAATGGGCTCCCTTCGTGGGGGACAGCGCCTTCGCGCACAAGGGAGGCGTGCACGTGGATGCCGTCGCCAAGATCCCGCGGTCCTATGAACATATTGTTCCCGATCAGGTGGGGAACCGGCGCAGGATCCTCGTATCCGACCTCGCGGGGAAGAGCAATATCATCCAGAAGGCGGCCGAGCTCGGCATCACCGTCAGGAAGGACAGCCCCGAGCTCGCCGGCATCCTCAAGCGGATCAAGCAGCTGGAGAGCGAAGGCTATGAGTTCGAAGGGGCGGAAGGCTCCCTCGAACTGCTCATGCTCCGGGCGCGCCACAGCTACGAATCGGTCTTCTCTATGTTCGACCGCATCGATTACCGCGTCCTGACCGAAAAGCGGAAGGTCGATCCAAACCCGGTGAGCGAGGCCACGGTGACGGTGGAGGTCGGCGGGCAGGTGGAGCATACCGCTGCCTGGGGGAACGGACCGGTGAACGCACTGGACAAGGCACTGCGCAAGGTCCTGCCCCAGTATTTCCCGGGAAGGGGGCTGGAGAACGTCCGTCTGCTGGACTACAAGGTCCGTGTCCTGACCGCGGCCGAAGGCACGGCGGCGCGGGTGCGCGTCCTGATCGAGTCGGGCGACGGAAGGTCCAAATGGGGCACCGTCGGCGTGTCGGAGAACGTCATCGAGGCGAGCTGGCAGGCGCTCGTGGACAGCATCGAGTATAAGCTGTTGAGAACGGCGAAATCAAAAAAGCGCAAGGCATAGGCCTTGCCACCAAGACGCAAAGACACGAAGAAAATCGGAACCTTTGTGCCTTCGTGTCTTCGTGGCGGCATTGAGGTTCTCTCATGATCGAAGAAGAAGGCATCGTTATGGAAACGGCGGGCGGCATGGCAAAGGTGTCCATCCTGGCTAAGAGCGCCTGTGAAAAATGCGCCTCGGCTGGTGTCTGTCATCCTGAAGGCGAGGACTCCACCATGGAAGCGGCCAATCCGCTGAACGCGAAGAAAGGCCAGAAGGTCAAGGTCGTGCTGGCCCCGCAGGTGTTCCTCAAGGCCTCCATCATCCTCTACGGCATCCCCATGGCCGTCTTTGTCGCCGCCGCCATCATCGGAAAGAACGCGGGGCTGAAGTACGGCGGAGAGGCCCAGTCGGACCTCTGGGCGTTCCTTTCGGGCATGGCCTTCATGCTGGTATCTTTTTTCTTTATCAGGCGCTATAATAAGAAAGTTGAAAAAACCCAGGAGTACAAGCCGGTGATCGTCGAGATTCTCGGCTGATAACGGGCGTCATCGGAGGCGGACCTTTTTTTATGCCATTGATCTCCACGAATGAACAGGCAAAGAGGCTGGCGCGGACCATNNGGACAGTCTGTTCGATGTTCTTTCCGAGGAGCTTGCCGAAGGAAGGAAATACTACGAGAGCATGGTGGACACTGCCCTCCGCCAGAGCACCAACTTCTTCAATGAAGCGGTCATCGACGTTCTGCTCAAACAGGGAGGGAAACACAAGTCCGACATCTGGTAGCACCGCGACCGCCGTTCTGCTGCTTATCCGCATATCCCCACAACACAAAATTCTCTTGCAAAGGAGTCGTCCATGCCGAACTCTGATGTGAAGGAAGTCCGCAATATCGCCATTCTGTCGCACGGCTCTGCCGGCAAGACCTCGCTTGCCG
>JAFNGD010000336.1:4355-4630 GCA_017885365.1 Nitrospirota bacterium | reverse complement strand
AGCGCAGCGCTCAGCAGGATATACCAGGACAAGGGAACCATGGGGCCTCCGGATTCTACAGGGAGCCAGAAGTCAGGAGCCAGAGGTCAGGAGAATTTTACGACGAAGAGCGCTAAACGATTTTCTCCTGGCTCCTGGATACTGTCTCCTGTCTCCTGACGGTTATTCTTTCACTTTCTTCTTCGCCAGCATCACCGCGCCGATCAGACCCACGAGCAGAATGACCGATGCGATCTCGAACGGGACCAGGTAATTCGTGTATAGTTCGACTCCAA
>JAFNGD010000336.1:0-4349 GCA_017885365.1 Nitrospirota bacterium | reverse complement strand
TTCGCCCGGGCTGCCTGGGTCTCCCGGTCAACGTTCAAAAGCATCACCACGAAGAGATACAGGATGAGGATGGCGCCGGCATAGACGATCAGCTGGACCGCCGCGAGGAATTCGGCGTTCAGCAGCACAAAAACCCCTGCGATATGGAAGAACAGGAGCAGCATGAACATGACGCTGTGGATCGGGTTCCTGCGGGTGACCGTGAGGACCGCGGAAACGATGATGACCGCGGCAAAGTAGAGGAAGATGAGCTGGTGGATCATTTCGTCCCCTCCTTCTTCCTGCCGAGGTACTTGTCCCCCACCTCGACCAGCCGGTCCTTGGTGTAAAAGGCGTCCTTCCGCGAGTAGCAGGCCAGTTCGAAGTCCGGGGACATCTTGATGGCGTTCACCGGACAGGCATCGACGCAAAATCCACAGAAAACACAGCGCAAGAGGTCAAGCTCGTAGGCGGATACGACCTTCTCGTAGTCCGGGCCCTTGGTGGTGACCACGGTGATGGCCTTTGCCGGGCAGACCGCCTCGCACAGGCCGCACCCGATGCACCGTTCCTTCTGACCCGTATCGTCACGGTCCATGTAGTGGAGCCCGCGGGAGCCGGCAAAGGGCTTGCGTTTGAAGTCGGGATACTGCCGCGTCACCGCGGGCGTCAGCATGGTCTTGAGCGTCAGCGCCATGCCCTCGGCAATCTCGAGCAGAAAGATCGTTCTCAGTGCTTTTTTCAGTTTGGACATCGTCGGGGACCTCTCCTACCCCGCTAGAGAATCCACTGTTTCCAACGGGGTGAACAACACTGCCGTGCCGTAACCATGAACCAACACCGTTCTCGCTCTCTACCGGTGTCTACATCCAGCCTGCCTGTTTCATGAACGCCGCGACGAGCAGCGTCCCCAGGGAAAGGGGCAGCAGGAATTTCCAGGTGATCGTCATGAGCTGGTCATAGCGGTACCGGGGCAGCGTCGCCCTGATCCACATGTAAAAGAAGATGAAGAAGTAGAGCTTGCCCAGAAGCCAGAGCGTAGGCGGGATGGCCGCAAGGACCCGGTTGATCCAAGCGATGATGCCGATGCCGCCGAGCCACGTCGGGAAGATCTGGACGGGCAGCCATCCGCCGAGGAACATGATGGAGACCAGCAGGGACACGATCATCATGTTCATGTACTCGGCCATGTAGAAGATACCGAAACGGATGCCGCTGTACTCGGTGAAGTAGCCCGCCACCAGCTCACTCTCGGCCTCGGGCAGGTCGAAGGGCGCACGGTTCGTCTCGGCGATGCCGGCGAAGAGGTACAGGAAGAACGCGACCGGTCCCACCGGCAGGACGGTGATGAACCAGCGCTTGGACTGCGCTTCGACGATCTCGGTGAGGTTCAAAGATCCCGCCATCAGCACCACCGTCACGATCGCGAAGGCCATGGGGATCTCGTAGCTGATCATCTGCGCCGCGGACCGGAATCCGCCCATAAGCGAGTACTTGTTGTTCGACGCCCAGCCCGCCATGATCACGCCGTAGGTCCCGACGCTCGCCAGGGCGATGATGTACAGCACGCCGATGTTAAGGTTCGACACCCAGAGCGGCGCCTTGTGCGACAGGATGCCGAAGAAGTCCGTCGGGGGTCCGAAGGGGATCGCCACGAAGGCGCCGAAGGCCATCGTGAGGAAGATGAGCGGCGCGAGGCTGAAGACCCATTTGTCCGCCTTCGCCGGGATGATGTCCTCTTTGAACATGAACTTGACGGCGTCGGCGACGGGCTGCAGGAGGCCGTGCCAGCCGGCGCGCATGGGGCCAAGGCGCGACTGCATGTGCGCGAGCACCTTGCGCTCCATGAGCTGCAGGTACATGGCGTTCGCCAGGATGAAGCTCAGCAGGACCACCACGGGGATCCCTATGCTGAGCACAAGTGCGAGAATCTGGTTCATGTCAGGCATGGTCGGCTCCTATACCTCCACCTTGGTACGGCAGAGCGTTGCGATCTCCTTGGACCGGGAGATCGTGGTCCCGGAGGAGAACAGCAGACGGTCCGACGTGATGACATCGTTCTTCATGACCGTATCGGACGACAGGGAAAGGTCCGTGTCGGTGCCCGCCAGCGGAGACCGCTCCGGAGGCCAAACCGTACCGGCGGCGAGGTCTGCATACAACGGGACCGTTGCCCGGATCTCCCTCAGGATGTCCGCGGGCGACGCGTAGTGCATGGGGCTGCCCAGCTTCTTGGCCAGGGTGTGCAGGATATCCCAGTCGGGCCGCGATTCGCCATGGGGCTCCTCAGCGCGGTTCAGTTCCTGGAGCCGCCGCTCGAGGTTCGTGAAGGTGCCCGTCTTCTCAGCGATGCTCGACGCGGGCAGGACCACGTCGGCCAGCTTCGCGGTCTCGGTCAGGAAGATGTCCTGGACCACCAGGAACTCGAGCTTATCCAGCGCGTCCTTCAGCCCCTTGTCGCTCCCGACGGGGTCGTCGCCCATGATATAGAGCGCCGCGATCTTTCCCGTCTTGATCCCGGCGAGCATCTCGAGCGCCGTCAGACCCGGATTGTCCGGCAGCATGGCGTTCCATGCGCTTGCGAACCGGCTCGTGGAATCGGGGCCCACCTTTTCATAGCCCGGATAGTAATCGGGCATCATGCCCATGTCCAAAGCGCCCTGGAAATTGCTCCGGCGGACGATGGGATAAGTGGTGACGCCTTTCAGGAGCGGCAGCAGTTCCTTGATCTGCGCGTATTCCTTGGCCGTGGTCCGCCCGGGGATGATGACCGCCACGCTGGCGGCGTCCCTCAGGATGTCCGCGGCCTGCTTGACGCGGTCATTCGCCGCCTTGCCGATCTTGAGCGCCGGCAGGAGGTCCGTCAGCGCTGCCTCGGGCGCAAGATAGTCCAGCACCACCGAGGCAAGCCGGTTGAACTTGTTGAACCCGCTGTTCACCAGGACGAGCTTCTTGTAATTCTGGCTCACAGCGCGGACGATCTCGATACCCGTAAACGGGTTGAGCTCGCCCACGTCGCCGTCCAGGACCAGCACTACGTCGTGGCTGCCGATCTTCCGGATCTCACCGGAAAAGAAATTCGCATCCAGCCCCTTCGGCACCTTCAGCCGCGCCAGAAGGTCAACATTGTTGGTGCCCACGGCGGAACGCATGAACTTCTGGAACAGGTAGCTCTCCTCGTTCGTCGTCCTGACCGAGCCGAGGCCGCCGATACTGTCGGCCCCCTTCTTGTTCTTGATCACGTGCAGGTTGGTCACGACCATGGCGAGGGCCTCGTCCCACGTCGCGGGGACCAGCTCGCCTCCGACCCGCACGAGCGGCGTGGACAGCCGGTCGGGATGGTGGACGGCGTCCCAACCGAAGCGGCCCTTGCTGCAGAGGTAGTTCTTCGCCGCGGACTTGACCCGGACGATCCTGCCCAGCCGCGACTCGTACGAGGTCCTGCAGCCGCAGCCGCAGTAATTGCAGACAGAGGTCGTCCGGTCGAGGTTCCAGGTGCGGCCCTTGAACTTGAACTGCTTAGTGGTCAGAGCGCCCACGGGGCAGATCTCGACGCATTCGCCGCAGAACTCGCAATCCAGAGGCTGGTCGAAGTCCGTGCTGACCTTGGACTTATCGCCCCGCCGGGTGAAGGCCAGCTCGCCCACGGCGTTCTGCTCCCGGCAGACCCGCACGCACTTACCGCACAGGACGCAGCGGCTCACCTCGCGGTCGATGGCGGCGGAATGGTAGCTTGGCGCCACGGTGCGCTTCGGCTCGTGGAACCGGCTCGGGCCGAGGCCGTACTCGTGCACCAGGTCCTGGAGCTGGCAGCTGCCGGCCTTATCGCAGATCGGGCAGTCCAGCGGATGGTTGTTCAAGAGCAGTTCGAGGATCCGCTTCCGGGCCTCGACCAGGTCGGGCGACATGGTCTTCACCGACATGTTGTCGGTCACCGGCGTGGTGCAGGACGGCGTGAACTTCCGGGGGGACTTCTCCACCTCCACGATGCAGATGCGGCAGGAGCCGTAAGGATGGAGCTTGTCATCGGCGCAGAGGACCGGGATCCTCACACCGGCGGCCTTCGCCGCTTCCAGGATCGTGGCGGTGGGCTTGACCTTGACCGTTACGCCGTCGATGGTTACTGTTACCGTCGTTTCCATATCCGTTCGTTCCCTCTAGTGAGCTCGTACGCCTTCTTTGATCCACTGCTCGTAGTCGCCGCGGAAATGCTTGATGCTCGAAAGCACCGGCTGGATCGCGCCTTCGCCCAGCGGACAGAAGCACTTGCCCTTCACGGTATCGCAGATATAGAGCAGCAGGTCGATGTCGTCCGGTCTGCCCTCGCCGTGCATGAGACGCTTGTAGACCTGGTAGAGCCACGAGGTCCC
>JAFNGD010000335.1:6704-7537 GCA_017885365.1 Nitrospirota bacterium | reverse complement strand
TCCACTTCAGCGACGGAAACGTTGAACTTCGCCCGGATGCGGTCCTTCAGGCTTTTGAGCGAATGCCGCTTGGTCTTTAACGAACCGCTCTCCGGGATATGCATCTCGATCGTGCAGACGCCGATGAACATAGCTGGCATTACAGCTTGGTCGCGATCTTTTCCACGACGAACGCTTCGATGACGTCGCCTACTTTGATGTCATTGAAGTTCTCGATGCCAAGACCGCACTCGTATCCCGACTGGACCTCGCGAACATCGTCCTTGAACCGCTTGAGCGAATGGAGCTTTCCCGTATAGATGACCACGTTGTCGCGCAGCACGCGAACCCCGTCGTTCTGGCGCGTCATCACGCCGTCCAGGACGGAGCAGCCGGCGATGGTCCCCACCTTGGAGACATGGAACGTCTGGCGGACCTCGGCGTGGCCCAGAATCTTTTCCTTGAGCGTCGGCTCGAGGAGGCCTTCCATGGCCGCCTTGATATCGTCGATGATATTGTAGATGATGTTGTACATCCTGATGTCGACGCCTTCGCGCTGGGCGATATCGGCGGCCTTGGCCTCAGGCCTGATATTGAAACCGATGATGATCGCGTTGGATGCGGCAGCGAGCATCACGTCGGTCTCGTTGACGGCTCCGACGGAACTATGGATGACCTTGAGCTTGACGGCAGGCGTGGACAGCTTTTCGAGGGCGTCAACGATGGCTCCCGCGGAGCCCTGCACGTCGGCCTTGAGCACGATATTGAGCTCCTTGACGGTCCCTTCCTGGATCTGGCTGTGCAGGTCTTCGAGGGTCACCTTCTTCATCGCCGCCATCTCGGCGGTACGCTGC
>JAFNGD010000335.1:6204-6577 GCA_017885365.1 Nitrospirota bacterium | reverse complement strand
CGGCCCTTGTCCAGCTTTGCCTCGATGATCGTGCCGCGGGCCATCTTGTCGGGATTCGCCTTCAGTTCGAGAACGTCCGCCTGGATGAGGATCATCTCGAGCAGGTGTTCGAGTCCGATGTGTTTCTTGGCAGACACCTCGCAGAAAATGGTCTGGCCGCCCCAGTCCTCGGGGACCAGTTCCAGGTCGGAGAGCTCCTGCTTGACGCGGTCCGGTTTGGAATCCGGCTTGTCGATCTTGTTGATGGCAACAATGATGGGTACGCCGGCCGCCTTGGCGTGGTTCACGGCCTCGCGGGTCTGCGGCATGACGCCGTCGTCAGCGGCGACCACCAGGATCACGATGTCCGTGACCTTGGCGCCGCGCGCGCGCA
>JAFNGD010000335.1:5015-6185 GCA_017885365.1 Nitrospirota bacterium | reverse complement strand
TCTTGCCATGGTCCACGTGACCCATGATGGTGACCACCGGGGGCCTCGGTACCTGCGATTCGGCGGTGTCCGCCGCTTCCTCCAGCACGTCCTCGGCCGTTTCGATGGAAGCCACCTCGGCCTTGACGCCGTATTCTTCGGCGATCAGGAGCGCCGCATCCATGTCCATGGTCTGGTTCTGCGTTGCCATGGTGCCCATGGTCATGAGCTTCTTGATGATGTCGCCGACCTTCTGGCCGAGGACCTCGGCAAACTCCCTGATCGTGCAGCCTTCCTGGATCTTGACGACCTTTTTTCGCGGCTTCGTGATGTCGGTAATATCCGTATGGGGAGCGAAACGCTCGTCCTTGCGGTGGACACGCTTTCCCGAGGGAAGCGTCTTGAGGTCGGGAAGCTTCTTGAACGAAGGCTTTTCGCGGAAATCCCGGTCACCCTTTTCGTCGGTCTTCTTCTGCCATTTTTTCTTTGATGGTTTTCCGCCGGGAGCAGGCGCGGGAGCCGGCATGGGCGGAGGAAACAGCGACGGTTCAAGCACCGGAGCGAAGGGCGCGGCGCCTCTGCGGCCGGAGAAACCCGGGCGCTGAGGGGTGAAGCGGCCCGCAGGAGCGGGACCAGCGGGACGCGCAGCGGGCCTCGGTGCCGCTCCCGGCGACGGAGCGGTCCCCGCCAGGTGAGCAGGTTGTGCTCCGCCTGCAGGCAGTTCGACTGGCTTCTCGGCAGCTACCGGTGCGATGACCGGAGGTGCAGGCATGGACGGCTTAGGCGGAATGGGGGCCGGCTTGGGACGGGTTCCCGGCTTTTCCAGCGTCGAGGAGAACTTGCCGATGAGCGCGGCTGCTTTTTTCCGGCGTTCTTCAAGGGAAACGGCGACCTCGGCCTCGGTGGCGGCAGGCTTTTCCTTCTTGGTCTTTTCCTTTTCCTTCCGTACGGCCTTCAGCTTATCGATCAGGGACTTGGTCTCTTTATCGTCCAGACCGCTCGTGGGGGTCTTGTCCTTGATCCCCATCTTCTCGAGGACGGCGATAAGGTCCTTGCTCTCGACCCCCATTTTTTTTGCCAGCTCATGAACCCTGATCACGGTCATAAAATCCAATACCCCCAACAATTTTGATGCATCGGTAGCGATATTTTACTCTACAGATGCTTATTAAGCAAGCCTTTTAATCTTTC
>JAFNGD010000335.1:0-4960 GCA_017885365.1 Nitrospirota bacterium | reverse complement strand
AAGAGGAGCATCTCCACCCGTCCCTTTTGCAGGGCATCTTCGACGGCTGACGCCCCGGCGGCGAGACTTCCCGCCTTGACCGCCATGGTAAGCAACGAGCGGATCTTTTCGGTAATGGACGCAGCAAGCTGCTCAACGAACGCGTCTGCATCAGGAGCTGCGGTCTTCACCTGCAGTGCGCGGGAGAGGTTCTCGCGGCTCAGGGCCTTCCGGATGCAGTCGAATTGCGGGCAGACGTAGGCGGCGCGTCCCGGGAGCTTTTCCCGGTAGTCGATGACAGCGCCGGTCGGACCTGCCACGATCCGAACGACCGCGTCCTTGCCGAACACCTGACGGCATCCGATACAGGTCCTCTGCGGCTGATGATGCCTGGGCATGGTTACGACTTGTTCAGCAAGGCCCGGGCCGAGACGAGGATCTTCTGGGCCGTCTTCTCACCGATTCCGGGCACCGCGAGGATATCCTCGTCGGACATGGAGGCGATCTTCTCAATGGTATCGTAGCCCGACTGGCGGAGCTGCTCTGCGGTCTTCTCTCCCACTCCTTCGATGTTCGTAATGTCCGACGCGGCCTTGACCTCCGCCTCTGCTTCGGCATGCTCCGCTTCCAGGGTCTCGGCTGCCTCGGTCTCCTCGGCCAGTTTGCGGGNNTCCGACTCGCTCAGGATATCGATCTTCCAGCCCGTCAACTTTGCCGCAAGCCTTACGTTCTGGCCCTTTTTGCCGATCGCCAGGGACAGCTGCGCATCGGCGACCACGGCCAGGGCGGCACGGTCCTCTTCGGTCACGCCGACCTTTTCCACCACCGCCGGGCTGAGCGCCTTGGCGATGAAGATTCGCGGGTCCTCGGACCAGGGGATGATGTCGATCTTTTCGCCGCGGAGCTCGCGCACCACGGCCTGGACACGGGCGCCCTTCATCCCGACACAGGCCCCCACCGGGTCGACCTGGCTCTCCTTCGAGGCAACGGCGATCTTGGTGCGGTCCCCCGCCTCGCGCACGACGCCTTTGACCTCGACGATGTTCTCGTAGATCTCCGGGACCTCCATCTCGAAGAGCTTGGCCACGAAATCAGGATGGCTCCTGGACAATACGACCTGGGGCCCCTTGGACGTGTCCTTCACTTCGAGCACAAGCGCCCTGATGCGGTCCCCGCGCCGGTAGTTCTCCCGGGGCACCTGTTCCCGTGCCGGGAGCACTGCCTCGGTCTTGCCGAGGTCGATGAAATAGGCGCCTTTTTCATGGCGAAGGACGATGCCGTTCACCAGCAGGCCGATCTTGTCGTTGAACTCCTTGAACACGACGTCCCGTTCGGCCTCGCGGACCTTCTGCACGATGACCTGACGCGCGGTCTGGGCGGCGATCCTGCCGAAACCCTCGAACTCGACCTGGAGGGGGACCTCGCCGTCCAGCTGCGCCTCCGGGAAGAGCGTCACCGCCTCGTCCAGCGTGATCTCCTCGTCGGGATTGGTCACTTCGGGAACGACCTTCTTGTANNACCAGCGCTGCCTCCACCGCTTCGATCACCATTTCCCGGGATATGCCTTTTTCCTTGCTGATCTGATCGATCACCTGTACCAGCTCTTGTCCCATGATCACCTGCCTCCTGAAGGTATATAAAGACTCTGATTAAGAAGTATTATACGAATATTACTTGCTTGACCGCTATAAGACCACTTCCAGCGACGCCTTGGATATATTGTCCAACGGTATCCGAAGCATTTCGCCGCTGTCCTGCTCAAGGACCACCACCAGGTCCTCGAGACCGGCCAGTTTCCCCTTAAAGACCTTCCCGCCGTTGATCGGTTGGTAGGTCTTGATCTTCACCAGGCTTCCCCGGCATCTCCGGTAGTGCTCCGGCCTTGTCAGGGAACGGTCCAGCCCCGGCGAGGAAACCTCCAGGGTATAGGAATGCGGAACGATCTCCTCAACGTCCAGCACGGTCCCGAGGTCCCGGCTCACTGCTTCGCAGTCGTTCAGCGTGACCCCGCCTGTTTCGCGGTCGATGTAGATCCGCAGGAGCCACTGAGGGCCCTGTTTCCGTAACTCCAGGTCCCACAACGTCAGGCCGAGGGAGCCGAGGATCGGTTCAAGCAGCCGCTGGATCTGTTCCTGCAGGTCGGACATCGGCGCTCCAAATAAAAAGAGTGGGCAAGTTACTGCCCACTCCCAGAAAGTTTCTCCAGAGTGATGGTGCTTTTTAACACACTAAGGGACGGATTGCAAGCGTTTTTTCGGCCTGTTAAGGCAGCACCTTGATGATGTCCACGCCCTCGAAGGGTGTTCGGGCGACCGTGCAATTGACTTTCCGGAACATTCCCATGGACAAAATCAGCCGGGTCATTTAGGATACCGGGCATGCCCTATCACCAGTTTCTGATAACCCTCCCTGATCCGGTCCGCGAGATCATAGTCGACCGGCTCATGGCGCTCGGATCGCTCGGCGTCATCGAGGGGGACGGGGCAATGACCGCTTATTTTCCGGCTGCCTCCTCCCCTGGTTCCATCGTTCAAGAGCTTGAGATCAGCCAAGAGCTCCTTTCCCAGGCCGGTCATCGCTTCGTTCTGAAGATCGAACATACCGTTCTTGCTGACGCGGACTGGAACGAATCGTGGAAGAAGGCGTTCAAGCCGGTTGACGTCGGGACCCGGTTCACGATCCTCCCGCCCTGGGAACACATGGTCGGTGACCGCATCCCGCTCGTCATCGAACCAGGAATGGCCTTCGGCACCGGCCACCATGAGACGACCCGGTCCTGCCTTGTCCTGATGGAAAAACTCGCAGGATCAGTGAAGAAGGAGCGGTTTCTCGACATCGGGACCGGGACCGGTCTTCTCGCCATTGCCGCCCGCCTGCTCGGCTTCAAACAGGTGGTCGGTGTGGACACCGACCCTCTTGCCATGGAAGCTGCTCGAACGAATATCGGATTGAACCGGCTGGAAGGGATCGAACTGCACGAAGGAGACATCAGTTGCGCTGCAGGGACCTATGACATGATCGCGGCGAACCTGATATCGGGGACGCTGGTGGAGCTTGCAGATGCGATTGCTTCGCGATTGGATTCATCAGGGGTGGTGATCATGTCCGGGATACTTAAGGGTCAGGACGATGAGGTGGCGGCTGCTGCCGAAAAGGCGGGATTACGCTGTGTTGAGCGTCTTCGGGACGGGAAATGGGTGACGCTTGCGTGCAGGCGTTAGTTACAAAGAGTCTAATTCTGATAAATTCATAAAATATTTGAAAAACTACGGCGAACGTCTATCTCGCGCAATGGCCCAAGGCCACGTTGAGCCGCCAAGCACGCAAAGAAAGACAACAGCAGCGAATTGAGAAGGTCGCGGTATCTGGATGCGAAGACCTTACATCAAGAAATCAAGTTTATATTTTCATTCCGTTTTTTACGGCCAACTATTTTTTAAGATGAGTATCCCTTCTTTGCGCCTTTGCGGCTTTGCGAGAGACGCCTTTTGGTTTCGGCCTGTCCTGACTTATCGGGGATTGTCCGGGTTAGCTCTCGAGAGTAAGGTTCCCTTCAGCCATCCTGAAGACGCGGTCTGCCTGGCGGGCGAGGTGGTCATTGTGCGTCACGATGATGAAGGTGATCCCCTTTTCCCGGTTCAGCTTCTTCAGGAGCTCGTGGACCGCCTCACCGGTATGGGTATCGAGGTTGCCCGTCGGCTCGTCGGCAAGGACCACGTCCGGCCGCAGCACCAGCGCCCGGGCGACGGCAACGCGCTGCTGCTCTCCTCCTGAAAGCTCGCCGGGCCGGTGATGAATGCGCTCACCGAGACCTACCTCGCCGAGGAGGGACGCAGCGAGGCCCATCGCCTGTTCCCGGTCCATGTTCCTGATGAGGCCCGGCAGCATGACGTTCTCCAGGGCCGTAAACTCGGGGAGCAGGTGGTGGAACTGGAACACGAAGCCCACCCGTTCGTTGCGGAACTTCGCGACCCGGTCCGAAGGGAGCGAGTACACGTCGAGCTCCCCGTACCGGACGCTCCCTGACGTCGGTTTCTCGAGACCGCCCACGATGTGCAGGAAGGTGCTCTTGCCGACGCCCGAAGCTCCCACAATGGCGAGCATCTCGCCCTTCCCGACATGCAGGTTGATCCCGGTCAGGATATGGAGCGTCTCATCGCCGCTCCGGAAGTTCTTCCGGAGCTGCTGTATGTCGATCAATGCGGTGCTTATTTCTTTTCTCCCGGCTTCACCGATTCGATACCCTTCTCCACCTTCTTTTCCAGGGTCGCCGCTTTTTCTTCGACAGTCTGCTTGATGGTATCGGCCTGTTTGCCGGCCCCTTCCAGCTTCTTCCCCGCGGATTTCAACACCTTACCGCCGCCTACGAGGACAAACACAATGCCGAGCAGAGCAAGCAGGATGACCGTCAGGATGATCTTTTTCAGTGTAACGCCCTTCTGTGCCATTGCAGCCTCCTGATATTATAAAGAGTCAATATTGATGATTATTCGCATTTACATTCGTAGGGGCAACCCTATGTGGTTGCCCTGGTGTCAATGGAAACAAGGGCGGCCACGCAGGGCCGCCCCTACTCATACCGAAGCACTTCCACCGGGTCCTGACGCGCCGCCTGCCATGCGGGATAGATCGTCGCGAGGAAGCTGATGCCCAGCGCCATGAGGGAAATGAACAGGATATCATAACCGGTGATGGACAGCGGCAGGTGGCTCACCTGATAGACGTCCTTGGGCAGGGTGATGATCCCGCTCTTCGCGATGATGACCACGGCGCTGTACCCGATGGCCGATCCCAGGACCGTCCCCACGGCGCCGATGATCAGACCGCTGGTCATGAAGATCCTCATGATGCTCCGCTCGGCTGCGCCCATGGACTTCAGGATGGCGATCTCCCGGCTCTTCTCCATCACGATCATGGTGAGCGTGCCGATGATGTTGAAGGAAGCGACAATGATGATGACCACCAGGATGAGGGACATGCC
>JAFNGD010000334.1:2575-3152 GCA_017885365.1 Nitrospirota bacterium | reverse complement strand
GGCGGATTTCGTTGCTGAAGCGCTCGATCGTTCGGGCGTCGGATGAAATCTCAGGCCTGAGGAGCTTGAGGGCGACTTCTTCCTTGATCTTGGTGTCGTAAACCCGGAAGACCCGGCCCATCCCGCCTTTGCCCAGTTCCTCGATGACCTCGTACCGGCCTCCGAATAGCGTCCCGCGCGCCGGCTCGTCGGCGGCTGTCTCGATTGTCCGTGTCATAGACACGCCCGGCTCCCCGGCCCGGGTGAGCGAGGCCGCACAGTTGCTGCAAAACCGGGACGTATCGGGATTATCGGTGTGACACTTAGGGCAATTCATGGTTCCACAACCCCATCGCTGGTTGGCCAAAGGATAAAGCCGTCAGGGCGGGAAGTCAAACGCAGCTTGCCCGAGAGGATATGAACCTCCGAACTTTGGATCCGGGGCAGCAAAACGCTAGTCTTTCGATTCGGCTTTCCTGGCGATGAATCCGGAGGTCCCGACAAATATGTGATAGATCGCGTCCTCGCCCGAAGCCTGGAAAACAGCGTTCCCATAGACGGCGCTGACCATGGGGAGCCGCGGTCCATATTTGTAGAG
>JAFNGD010000334.1:0-2569 GCA_017885365.1 Nitrospirota bacterium | reverse complement strand
GCGGTACCGCGTATGAAGGCCCAGGAAATTCAGCCAGCTGCGCCACTTCAGAATGTCGCCTTCGAGGACCCATTGGTCTCCGGCGACGTCGAATCGTCTTATCCTGGGTTCCCCCGCGTCCTGGATAATCGTGATCGAACTCGCCTCGCCCTTGTCCGGGTGTTCAATGATGATCTTGGCTACCGGCTCCTCCCACGTGAAGGCCCGATAGGCCCGGAAAAAGAATCCGGCGAAAAGCAGCATCCCACATACAGAAGTCCAGAGGAAGATGAGAAGGAGATTGCGGAGACTCGCTAGAGGCTTCGGAACGGAGGCAGGTTTTCTGCCGAGCTTCCTCGCAACGAACAGGATCCTCCGCCAAAGGAAGACCAGCAGAAGCACAAACCCGATGAGGATTCCGGCGGCTCCTGCCAAGATGACGAAATCCATGTTCCACTTTCCCCGCCATAAACCTAACACAATGCGGAAGGCCAATCAATTGAGGAAGCAGCGCGCTTGCCCCTCTGCAAGAGCACCTCCCGAACGACCAGCGCTGCCGTTCCAAGGCCGAACAGCCCGAATCCGACCAGCATCCCTCCGAACGGAAACATCGCCAGGGTCCCCACGGTGCCGCCCGCCAAAGACCACAGGAACGCCCCACGAACCCCACCTCGGCGACGCTGCGTGAGGCGCTCAGCGACAAGCATGCCCAGGCCGAAACCGGCGGCTGTGACGACAGGAGCGGTGAGCGTGACTGCGAATGAAGGCGGCACCGGCGGACGTGGCATGCGGACGAGCACGGCGATGAGCCAGACGGCGAACATGATGATTCCGCCCAACAGTGAGCCCAGTACCCGAAAGCATGCGCTCGCAGGAAACGCCGCCGCCGCGCCTTTGACGAATGTCCGACGCTTCATGTGCCCCTCTCTTCTTCCGGAGTCTCAAGGATAGCAAGGCCCACGGCAGGAAGTCAAAAGAAGCGCGACCGGGTGACTTGAACGCCCGACCTGCCGATTCCTGCGGAGCTGCCCCTCAGCCCGGCCAGCCGCTTCCTAGCATCCTCGACTTCGGGCAGACCGGGGTCAGCGTCCTCACTTCTTTCCGGTGGGCGCGAGCCGCTTGAGTTCTTCGAACCAGTCCTGGACGAGGATCATTTCGGTGACGGGCGTGGGTTTGTTCTGTTCTACCTTGACCATGAGAAATCTCTGCCCGTCGAAGGACAGGTCATAGGTGCGTAAGGGGAAAGTGTGCTCGTAGCCCGGTTTCTCAAAAAGCAGGCGGGGCTTGCTGAACCCGCCTTCCGTCAGGACATCCACGACCCACATTTGGTTTCCCTGTCGGTAGAAAAGCTGTTTGCTGTCCCTTGCCCACAGCGGCGCGCTGCCGCCATCGCTCGAGACAAGATATTTCATACCAGGCCCCGGGAACGGCTGGACATATACATCACGACGATTCGACTCATCGGATGTGTAGGCTATCCAGCGGTTGTCGGGTGAGAATTCCGGATATTCCTCGTTGAATGGCGAATTCAGGAACGGGGTCACGCGCCTGGAGCCGACATCAAGCATAGCGATGTCAGAGCCGGTATCTGGGTGTTCATCTATTATCGCAACCGTCTTCCCATCCGAAGACCAGGATCCTGGCTGTTGATCGAATTCGCTTGTTATCACGCGCTCCATCGGTGAGCTTCCATCGGAAGGACGCCAGTACAGGTTCATCGGCGGGGATTTATACCAAGAGAAAAGAAGTCGTTTGCCGTCGGGGCTCCAGATCACATTATAAGCCCTTCCCTCGCCGGTCAGCCGATTGTTCGTGCCTCTGCCTAAGTCATACACAGAGACCAAGCACTCTCGTCCCCAGGCTATATAAGCGATTCTCTGGCCATCAGGCGAGAGACGCGGAGAGCTAAATGAGAGCTCCGAGGCCGTGACCGGCTGCTCTGATCCTCTCTGATCCACCCACACGGACGATGTCTTTGGGTCCGGGACGACGCCGCCCGCTGCATAAATGAGCGACCCGGTATCGGAGATGCCGAACTGACCTGCGCCAGTGTGTCCAAAATAACTGGAGCCGGAAAACGCTTGCATGACGTTCTCCACCAGCGCAACCGGTTGCCCGACGACTTCCATCCTGGCCAGATCGAATCGCACAGCCATGAGCGTCCCCTGCCTCAGAAAAACAAGGTGTCCCGTGGCCACGTATCTGCCATCGGCCGCGTCGTCGAGCAGAACACGCCAGTCACGTGTATCCAGCCTGAGGAGAGCAAGACAGGGCTGCCAGTCCCAGCCGTGTCTCATCACGGTGAACAGCACGGCCTTCCCGTTGGGAAGCCAGGATGGGAGACGATGGCTAAACTCCTCCCGTTTCGGGTCAGGATTGGTAAGGATCTNNCTTGTGAGTCCGGCGTCCCATCCGTTTCCAAACACGATGCTGTTATCACGACTCCAAGTCGCACCCAAGGGCAATGGAGCGTCGCATAAAGCAGTCGCCACGCCGCCTTCGACCGGTATTTTCTTCAGCTTGCCGTCTGCTGAGAACCCCACCCACTGGTTGTCGGGCGAGAGAAAGGGATTGTCCCCCCCTTCCGTTC
>JAFNGD010000333.1 GCA_017885365.1 Nitrospirota bacterium | reverse complement strand
CCAGTCGCGCATGGCCTCGTTGATCGCGTCCTTGAGCGTCTTGCTGCCGCTGTCCACGGGCCGCACCGTCGTCCCGAGGAGCTTCATGCGGAACACGTTCAAGGACTGGCGCGCCACGTCGGCGGTCCCCATGTAGACCTCGCAGTCCAGACCGAACATGGCCGCGGCCGTGGCCGTGGCAACGCCGTGCTGGCCAGCGCCGGTCTCGGCGATGACGCGCTTCTTGCCCATGCGCTTGGCGAGCAGCACCTGGGCAAGGGAGTTGTTGATCTTGTGCGCGCCCGTGTGGCAGAGGTCTTCGCGCTTCAGGTAGATCTTCGCACCGCCTAGGTGCCCGGTCAGCCGCTTCGCGAAATAGAGCGGCGTGGGTCTGCCGATGAACTCCTTGAAGTAGTAATCCAGCTCCGCCAGGAACTCCTTGTCCTTCTTCGCCGCGAGGTAGGCGTTCTCGAGCTCCGTGAGCGCCGGCATCAGCGTCTCGGGGGCGAACTTGCCGCCGTAGATGCCGAAGTGTCCTTTTTTATCTGGCATGCTCAACTGAAAACGCCTTTCTCCTTACATCCTCGATGATGGAGCCCCCTCTCCCTTTTTCCCTCTCCCTCCAGGGGAGAGGGGCAGGGGTGAGGGTCATCTCTATCGAGGAACGGAAGGTGGGGGTGATGAACGGGAGGCCGTCAAAACTCCGATTGTCTTCCCGCGTTTGGTACGCTGCTATTCGGATGCTCGCGGCCGCGACGCCCTCCGAACCTCGGTGATGAACTTCTTGATCTTCGCGTGGTCCTTGATCCCTTTTTCCCGCTCGACGCCGCCCGCCACGTCCACGCCGTAGGGCTGGACGAGCTTCACGGCCTCGGCAACGTTGTCCGGGTTCAGCCCGCCCGCCAGGATGATCCTGCCGAAGGTCTTGGCCACGACGGCCAGGTGCCAGTCGAATGTCTCACCCGTGCCGCCCCGCATCCCTTCGCGGTAGCTGTCGAGAAGATAAGCGCTCACCCGGTAGTGGGACATGTGCTTCAGGCTTTCCTTGTCCTTCACCTGGAACGCCTTGATCACGTGGTTGCCGAACCGCTGGCAGAACTCCGGCGTCTCGTCACCGTGGAACTGGACGCCGTGGATGCAGGAAGCTTTCAGCATCTCCAGGATCCTGTCCTCACGCTCGTTCACAAAAATGGCGATCGGCACAATGAAGGGCGGTAGCTGGGCGATGATCTCCGCCGCTTTCTCAGGTTCGATGAAACGGGGGCTCTTCTTGTAGAAATTGAACCCGAGCGCGTCGGCACCGAACTCCACTGAAGCCATCGCATCGTCGATGTTGGTGATGCCGCAGATCTTGATCTTTACCATAGTAATAGTCTCCACCACGGAGGCACGGAGTCACGGAGGAAACCTCACATGCTCAGCCCTCATGAATTTATTCTGATCGCTAGGCTTTTCTCTGTGCCCTCTGTGTCTCTGTGGTGCTATCAGGATCTTCCAAGAAGTTCTTTTACTTTCTTCCCCATATCCTTCTCCCGCATCAGGCTCTCGCCCACGAGGACCGCGTCCACACCGGCCTTCTCGAGCTTCACCACGTCGTCCCGCGTCGCGATGCCGCTTTCGCTCACCACGATGCGGTCATCGGGGATATCTTTTAAAAGATCAAACGTCGTCTGCAGGCTCACCTTGAAGCTCGTGAGGTCCCGGTTGTTGATCCCCACGATCCTAGCGCCCGCCAAGAGCGTCTTGTCCAGCTCCGGATACGTGTGGGACTCCACCAGCACATCGAGCCCGAGCCCTGCCGCGACGCCCAAGCAGTTCTCCAATTGGCGCCGGTCCAGGCAGGCAGCGATCAGCAGGATGGCGTCTGCCCCTGCTGCCCGAGCCTCGTAGATCTGGTACTCGTCGACGATGAAGTCCTTTCGCAGGAGCGGGAGCCCGACAGCCCTCCTGACGGCGCCCAGATATTCAAGGCTGCCCTGGAAATACTTCTTCTCCGTCAGGACCGACAGGCACGTTGCCCCGGACTCCTGGTACGTCGCGGCGATTCTGACCGGGTCGAAGTCCTCGCGGATCACGCCCTTCGAAGGTGAAGCCTTCTTCACCTCGGCGATGAGCTTGATGCCGCCTGCGGCTGTCAGCGCTGCCCCGAATCCCCGCGTCGGCCCGGCATCGGCGGCCCTTCTTTTCTGGTCGGCAAGCGGGGTCCCGCGCTTCGTCGCCGCCAGTTCTTCTTTTTTATATGCAACGATGTCGTCGAGGATCATAGATCTGGGTCATAGGTCATGGGTCATGGGTTCAGACGACATCCTGGCAACTTGACCCCTGCCCCTTGACCCTGCAGTTAAGGTCTGTTCGTGAATTGCCTGAGATGCTCCAGCTTCTGCTGTGCCGCGCCGGAATCGATGGCCTCGCCGGCGAGAAGGATGCCGTCGCGGAAATCCTTCGCCCTGCCCGCTGCGGTGAGCCCGGCGGCAGCGTTCAAGAGCACAATGTCACGGCGGGGACCCAGTTGTCCTTTCAGGACCTGGAGCGTGATGGCGGCGTTCTCCTTCGCGTCGCCGCCCTTGAGGTCCGCCGCCTTCCCGGTCGGGAGGTCGAAGTCCGAGGGGTGCACGAAGTAGTCGGTCACGGTCCCATCCTTGTACTCGGAGACCTTGGTCCGGTCGGTGACAGTGATCTCGTCCAGGCCGTCCATTCCGTGCACGACATAGGCGCGCGTGAGGCCCAGGTTTCCCAAAGCCTTTGCAAGCAGCCCGGTGAGGTCGGAGGAGTATACGCCCATGATCTGGGCCTTCACCCCGGCGGGGTTCGTGAGCGGCCCCAGGAGGTTGAAGATCGTCCGGATGCCGATCTCGCGCCGCGGGCCGATGGCGTACTTCATCGCCTGGTGCATCATCGGGGCAAAGAGGAAGGCGATGCCGACCTCCTTCAGGCAATCCTCGATGCGCTGCGCCGGCATCTCTATGTTGATGCCCAGGGCCTGGAGCACGTCGGCGCTCCCGCTCTTGCTCGAGACGGACCGGTTGCCGTGCTTGGCCACGGCCACACCCGCGGCGGCGACCACGAAAGCCGCGGTCGTCGAAATGTTGAAGGTGTTCGACATATCGCCGCCGGTGCCGCAGGTGTCGACCTGGAAAGGTGCGTCGAGCTTTATGTGAACGGCCTTCTCGCGCATGACCCGGGCCGAGCCCGTGATCTCGTCCACGGTCTCGCCCTTCATGCGGAGCGCGGTGATGTACGCGGCGATCTGGGCGTCCGTCGCCTCGCCCTGCATGATCTCGCGCATCACCGTTTCGGCCTCGGCTTCAGTGAGGCTCGTGCCGGCCACGAGCGTGGAAATGGCTTCCTTGATCATAGAATCCTCTCGAACCACATCCGCCACGAAGGCACCAAGACACTAAGAAATTCTTCGTGCCTTCGTGTCTTTGTGGCAAGCTTGGTTTACAGCTTCAAGAAGTTCCTCAGCAGGTCCTTCCCCACGCCCGTCAGGATCGACTCGGGATGGAACTGGACACCCTCTACCTTGAACTGCTTGTGCCGCACACCCATGATGATGCCGTCGTCGGTCCA
>JAFNGD010000332.1 GCA_017885365.1 Nitrospirota bacterium | reverse complement strand
AACAGCGACGCCCTGGCAGCGAGCCTCAGGGAACACGGCATCGAGTACCGCCATCTGCCGAAGCTGGGCGGGCTGCGGCATCCGAAGAAAGACTCGGTCAACACCGCGTGGGAGCGTGTTCCCTGAGGCTCGCTGCCAGGGCGTCGCTGTTGTACTGAGGATTGTGGCGCGACTTGGGAATGGTCCGTACGTCGGCGATCAGTCCGATCCCGTGGGCCGTCAGCATCTCGATGAACTTCTCAAGAGGATGGTTCGAATGGCCGATAGTGTAAATGGTCATAGAGCGGTCGTCAGTCATCGGTCGGCAGTCCGTAGATGTCCTGCATGTCTTCGGTATACCCGCCGTTCTGTCCATGCACGATGAGGGAGGGAAGCACCTCGATGCCTGTCCCGGCGTTCTTGACCGCCTCGATGAGGACCAGCGAGGCGGGCCTGTCATGGTAGGGATGGACTAGCCGGAGTCGCTTGGGCTCGAGCAACCGCTTCCTCATCGCCGTGACGAGCTCTGCCAGCCGGGCCGCAGGAAAGATCAAACAGTACCGGCCGCCGTTCTTCAGATAGCGGTGCAGGTTGAGCCACGATACCAGCGACGCTGGGTGAGCCTGCCGGGCTGTCCGGCGCAACCGGTCCGGCGATGGCCTGCCCGCGCCTTCCTTTATATAGGGCGGATTGGCGACGATGACGCTCAGAGAGCCCGGAGCTATCGTCCTGCCGATCCTTTGCAGGTCCTTCCGGACCATCTGCATCCTGCCGGCGAGGCCGTTGTCAACGATGTTCTGTTCGCCGAGTGACGCGACGGAGGGCTGGATCTCGACCGCAATGAACGCGGCGCGGGGGTGCTTCTTCGCGAGGAGGAGGGAGATGATGCCGGTGCCCGCGCCGGGCTCGAGCACCCGCTCGCCCGGCCTGATGCGGCAGAAGTCCGCGAGCAGGATGCTGTCGAGCGTGAACCGGTGGCCGGTGACGGGCTGTGTTACGGAGACGACACCGGCACCCCGGAGGCTGATAGTGTCCCGGGTGATGCCGGTCACACCACCCGCTCCTGCAGCGCCTGGGGGATGCGCTTGATCTTGCCGTTGGGATCGACGCAGACAAGGCGGGCCTGGGCCTCGGCGATGAGCCTGCCCGACGCCTTGTCGGTCATGGTGTGGCCGAAGAGGAGCGACGTGCGGGTCATCTCGGAGATCCAGGTCTTGACCACGATGGTCTCGCCCAGGCGGGCCGAGGATCGATAGTCGATCTCGACGCGGGCAACAACGAAGACCGTGCCCTGGCCGGCAAGCTCGCTGACCGAGAAGCCGTGGTCCGCCAGGTACTCAGTACGGCCGCGCTCCATGTACTTGAGGTAGTTGGCGTAGTAGACCACATTGCCGCAGTCCGTGTCCTCGTAATAGATCTTGACCTCGATGGTGTTCATAGATTTTACCGTCCTCGCAGGGGATTGTATGGGGTGGCGCGTCCTGAAGCGCGGATCAGGGATACGGTCCAGACTTCCTGTCCAGCGAACAAGGACGTCGGACATGTGCGCCGTGCTGATCGTAACGAGATCAACAGCGGAATATCCTGATTGCCGTCTTATGAGCCGAGCAGGACATTCAGCGCATCTCTGAGCTCCTTCTGCTTATAGGGTTTTATCAGTCTTGCCAGGAATCCATATTTCCGGTAATCTGATACAACCGCATCGTCCGAGTAACCGCTCGATACGATCGCTTTCACGCCGGGATCGATAGAACGGAGCCGCTCGACGGTCTCCTTTCCCCCCAAGCCTCCGCGGACGGTCAGGTCCAGGATAACGACATCGAAGGGACGGCCTGAATCCCGGGCCGCCCGGTACTTTTCGATGGCGGCTTTCCCGTCTTCCGCCAAGTCCACTTCATGCCCGGCGACTTTTATCATTGCGCCGGAGATGTCCCGTATCATTTCATCATCATCCATGACCAGGATCTTCCCTTTCCGGACAGCAGGGGAAACGGTAAGAGCTTCGACAACGACCCCTTCCGATTCCACCCGAGGAAGATAAATAAAAAAGTTGCTGCCCTTGCCGATCTCGGACGTAACATCGATCACGCCGCCATGGTTCCTGATGATGGAATATGACGTTGCCAGTCCAAGGCCGCTTCCCTTCTCCTTGGTCGTAAAATAGGGATCGAAGATCTTCTGGAGGTACTGCTTTGCAATGCCGATCCCGCTGTCCTGCACGGCTATTTTAACATAGTCGCCTTTTTGCAGAAGATGGGGCACGTCTTTTTGCGGTGCGTGGATGTTCTGTGCAGCGATCTCTATCGTGCCTCCTTCGGGCATTGCCTGATCGGCATTGAGCACAATATTCTGGATCACCTGGCCGATCTGCCCTTCATCAGCTTCCACCGTCCCGAGATCCTTGTCCAGCGTGAGACGGTAGTCAGTGCTGGAACCGCTCAGGGCGAATTTCACCGCATTCTCGATCACCGAGCCCAGTGCTATCTTCTTCTTTACCGGTTTTCCGCCCTTCGCGAAGGTCAGGAGTTGCGTGGTAAGGTTGACCGACATATGGAGCGCCTTCTCGGCCTGTCTGAGCAACGTCAGGGACTCCTCCTTCTGGTCGATCTTCAGCATGGCCATCGAGATATATCCGAACACCCCCTGCAGGAGATTGTTAAAATCGTGAGCTATCCCGCCGGCCAGCGTCCCGATGGCTTCGAGTTTATGCGACTTTTGCCGTTCCTCTTCAAGCGATCGTTTTTCTTCTTCCGCCCGCTTCCGCTCAGTGATGTCCTTGATCAATCCGATAAAACCCCTCGTTCTGCCGCGGTTATCGGTAAAGAAGGAGAGAGCGACCTCTCCCGGAAAAATCTCGCCATTTTTTTTCCTGTAGTCGAGCGGGTAAATGAGCGGGTTATTGCCGGAATGTTTTTTTATGGCTTCTCCCAGACCGATGAATTGTTCATGATGTGCGAAAAGAATGGACGTTCTTTTGCCTTCGATCTCATCCAGGGTATATCCAAATAACGTTGTAAACGCGGGATTACAGTCAATAATGGTCCTTTCGTTATCCGTCATGAGGAGGGCATCTCTGATACTGTTGAATAACTGCCGGTACTTTTCTTCGCTCTCCCGGACCGCCTCCTCTGCCCGCTTACGCTCGGCAATTTCATTCTCGAGCTGAAGGTTTTTCCCTCGCACCTCTTGTTCGTGCTCCAGAGACGCCTCGAGCCTGGTGCGGAGAAGCAGGGAACGCGTCATGGTCCTCATGATGTAGATCCCGCCGCTGATGATGACCATGGCAAGAATCCCCATGCCGACCAGAAGGCCGCGCGGATCGAGCCTCCCCAGAACGGCATTGGCGGGGGCAACCGTAACAAGAGAGAACGGCGTGTCCTGCACCGGGATGCTCAGCCCTATCGCGCTCCGCTGCGTTCGCTCGGGTCCCTTTTCTTCGAACCGGATCGGCAGACCCTTCGATCGGTCCATCACATCGGCAAGAGGCCATGATACGGCAGGAAACGAGGTCCTCTTTGTGTTCTCTGCAAGGATTGTTTTTCGCTCAGATGTGTCCTGGGGAATAATAATGTAGCGAGTGATATAGACAGGATTGATCCAGGCGATGAGCTGGCCTGCATGCCTGCCTTTAAAGAAATAGGCGGTGGAAACCAGGATCGCTCTGTTCTGATCATCGGCGAACACGGCACCACTGCGGTGGCCCGGATCTCTCAGCTGTTCCATGTCCGTTGGGAGCGTTCTGTCCTGACCGGGCGCCGAGGCCTTGACCAGGAGCCTGCCCGTCTCATCAAGGAGCACGATCTGCAGGTAGACCGTGTCCTCATTGATGCGGTGAAGGCCGAGCAAGGTACTGAACCGCTCCTTGATAGGCGGCAGGCTCTGCCTCAGTCCGTACTCCATGCTCATGCCGAGGGCGCGGTTCTCGAAAAAGACGTCTATCTCCCGAGAAGATGCCAGGTTCAGCATGTCCTGGCGCCTGTCATTGAAGAAGTACGAGACCGACGCGGCCCGCCAGCTGTTCTCCGACCGGAACTGTTCGAGGATGGTCTGTTGCAGGTTTGTTTGTGAGGCATAGTTCGTTGTCAGGAGAAAGGACACATAGGCAAGAATGGCGACAACGATGATAAGAATGCCTGATATGGAATTTCTGACGATCTTCACATTAAGTCTCTTTCCTATTCCCCGGGCAGTATTCGGTCATGCGAGCGGGGTTCGTGGTAAAACTATCGGTTCTTGAAAAAATCGGCATAGTAATCCGTCACGAACGGATAGTACTTCAGAGCAATGCCTCGCAGGGTGCCGTTCTTCCGGATCGTTGCTAGGAACCGGTCAAAGGCCTCCTTCAACTTCGGGGAATCCTTCCGGAAGGCCACGGCCATGTCCTGGACCCCGCTCACCGGGCCGATAACCTTGATCTTGCCCGGCCATTTCTGCAGGGCCACGAGCGCATCGGGAACATCGAGGAGGGTCGCTTCCGCTTCTCTGTTGAGGACCGCCGGGGCCAGTTCGTTCAACGAGCCCTTGAAGAGCATCACCCTCGCGCCGGTGGCATCGAGGTTATAGAGTGCCGGATCGAGGCAGGTATTCGTTTTGCACAGAAGCGACTTGTCCCGGATCAGGGCCTTCACTGACGCAATGTCCTTCGCGAGATCGCCGCTGGGCTTGATCGGCCTGAGGGGAGAATCCGACCGTGCTACGAGCCAGACCTGGTTTGGGAAGGTGGGGGCCGAATAGTCAACGACCTGTTGCCGCCAGCGGATGACGGTCATTCCATTTGCGATCAGGTCCCCTTTCACCGGGACCGTGGCCAGCACTTCGATCCCATCCCCCTGCGGTCGCACCCTGGTCCCGGTGAGATCGCCGATCGCGTCGTCCCAGTCGGTTTTGACGTATTCATATCTGACGCCGATATGTGCGGCGAAGAGCTTCACCAGCTCCACATCCATTCCATCTCCACTGCCGGTGACGAAGTTGGCATAGGGAATGCCCAGATGGCGGAGCACTCCACGTTGTTTGATCTCATCGAGGTCCTGGGAGCGAGCTCCCGACGGCATCACCACGATGATCAAGAACAGTATGCGGAACACAAAGCGAATCAAGGTTTTCGATGAAATAGACCGATCAACCATAGCATCTCCTTTGCTGACCACGGTACGATATCTCCAACCAGTATATCATAGATCGGGTCTAACGAAAATCATCATCAGCACACGTGCCGACAACGAACATAATAATTTCACGGCTATGATCTCCTCATGAAATTATTGGTGGGAAATCCCATGGTGCGGGATCATTGATAGCAGGTTACCAGACCACGTTCAGGAAGTAACGTGCACGACAAGACTCTATCGTAATCGTAACATGAATAGTCATAGTCCGTTCTGTTTATGGCGTAGCTGGTCTGCGGGTCTGGATATAGACGGAGAGCGCACGGTTCGGGGAAATACGGCGGGCGGGAATATCGAAAGATCGGACGGAGAAGAAGCTACGACTTGAGGATCTTCTCCGCTGCGATCTGGGCCTCGTGCACGCAGTCGCCGATGCCGATTCCTTTGTAGGAACAGCCGATGAGGTGGAGGCCCTGGTGCAGCCCCACCATCCGGTCGAGGAGCGACATGCGGTCCAGGTGACCCACGGTGAACTTGGGCATGCCCTTGAACCAGCGGTAGACCTTCGAGAATGCGGGGTTCGCTTTTAGTCCGAGGATGACGTCCATCTCCTCCAGCACGGCCCGGGGCAGGGCCACGTCATCCAGATCATGCACCAACTCCTCGTGGTGGCCGCCGCCCAC
>JAFNGD010000331.1 GCA_017885365.1 Nitrospirota bacterium | reverse complement strand
GCGGCGCGGCTCGACGCCGTGCTGCCGACGAAGGAACACGGCGGGAACGCGCTGCTCGAGTTGAAGGACCTGAAGCGGAACTTCGGCGGCGTGCGCGCCGTTGACGGCGTCTCGCTCGTCGTGCGGTCCGGCCAGGTCCATGGTCTCATCGGCCCGAACGGGTCGGGGAAGAGCACGCTGGTGAACGTCATCTCCGGACTGTACGCGCCGAGCGGGGGCACGATCCTGCTCCGCGGAGAGCCGCTTGTCACCGGGAGCCTCTACAAGGCAGCGCACAGGGGCATCTCACGGACCTTCCAGAACCTCCAGATCTTCGCCGAGCTGACCGCGCTGGAGAACGTGATGGTGGCAATGAAGGATACGTACCACAAGCCCCTGCCGCTCGTGATGCTCGGCCTCGCCCGCGGCGAAGAGCGCTGCGCCCAATCAGGCGCGCTGGCCCTGCTGGACCTGGTGGGATTGAAGGAATCGGCAGCCACGCCGGCCAAGGACCTTCCCTACGGCGCCCAGCGGTTCCTCGAGATCGCCCGTGGGTTGGCACGCAAGCCTGATCTGCTGATCCTGGACGAGCCGGCAGCCGGCCTGGCCCGCCCCGATGTCAAGACGCTGGTCACCATCATCCGGAAGATCCATCACATCGGCATCACCACGATCTTGATCGAGCATCACATGGAAGTGGTGAGCGAGCTCTGCGATGTGGTTACGGTGCTGGACGGTGGACTCGTCATCGCCGAGGGACGACCGGAGGAGGTCAAGCGGCACCCCAAGGTGATCGCCGCGTACCTCGGGACGAGCGTGTAACAGGAAAGAAAAAGGACCTTTGACACGGAAGAGGCAGATTGGAAAACGGATAAAGGCGGAAAATTTCCAAGATGCGCAGTTCACTCATAAATGAATTTCTGGTCTGGTAGTATCCGCCCTTATCAGGCCTTTTTCCGCATCTTCCGTGGCAAGATGTTTTGCTTTATCTGAAGTTGTCTGTGGTATAAGGTATCGTTTTATTGAAATGAGACCAACATGCTGATTGTCGATAACATCCATGCCGGGTACGGCGCCAGTGAGGTCCTCGTCGGAGCATCACTCCATGTGAAGGCCGGGGCACTTGTCGCCTTGATCGGCCCGAACGGCGCCGGCAAGACCACAACCATGCGCGCCATCTCGGGGATCGTGAAGCCGACGAAGGGACAGGTGCTGCTCGACAAGCAGCCGGTTCAGGGAATGGATGCGGCGCATATTGCCCGGCTCGGCCTTGCCCACGTGCCGGAAGGCCGGCGGGTCTTCGGACCGCTGTCAGTGGAGGACAATCTCTTGCTAGGCGGATATCGCCGCCTGCCGCGGTTCTTCGGGTTCCGCAAAATGGCAGCGAGCGGCCTCGAGCGGGTCTATAGCCTTTTCCCCCGACTGAAGGAACGCCGCCGCCAGGCAGCCGGAACGCTGTCCGGCGGCGAGCAGCAGATGCTCGCGATCGGCCGCGCCTTGATGGCCGATCCCAAAGTGATCCTGATGGACGAGCCCTCCATGGGGCTGGCGCCGGTCATCGTGGAAGAGGTGTTCGCCACGATCATGCGCCTGAAAGAGACGGGCATCCCGCTGCTNNGAGCTCCGCAAGGACGAACGCGTCATCGCGGCATATCTCGGGTAATGTTCTTATTTCAGGTAAGCTTCGGTCTTAAACGGAGTTCATCGGTGGTTCAACCGCCTTGTGCCGGACGATGTGTCAGCGCCGCGGGCGGATGAGGTGAACGAATGACCGTGACGGGACCGTTGGAGGCTCGGATACGATGTCCCTGAAGCAGTTCGCCCTGCTGTCCCTGATCTTCGGAGCGCTCATGCTGCCGGCCGGCAGCATAGCCGAGGATAGGAAGAACGGGCCGCTGGTGGTGTACGGCGATACGTTCATGTTCGTTATTCAGGAGCCGGAGGGTTGGACAGCGGACATGGAGAACGCGGCCAAGCTTTCGGCGGGGGTCGTTCTTGTTCGGGAGGGCGAGACCTTTGAAAAGCACGAGGTCCTCATCGCCATCCGGGTGGCAAAGAAGGTGGACGAGAACACGCGGGACGATCTCGCCCACGACATGCGGGGGTTCCGGAACCTCTACCCCGACGCGCAGTTCAAGGACCTGAAGGCACCTCACCCGACCTACGCCTCGCACGCCAAGCTGTTCACCATTCCCAAGAGCAGATATGATTACGTCACCTTTCTCAATCCCGGCGCCGGCTCGCCGCTCCTCTTTTCCGTGACCATGTACACGGGGAAAAAGGAGGCCGGCGACAAGGACCTGAAGGCCTACCGGGACGTGGTCAGGTCTCTGGAGCTCATACCCCAGGATGCCGCCGCCGCGCCGCGCTGAGAGGTGCCATGGACAAGCTTCGGGCAGCATACCGCGTCGCCGTTCTAATCGGTCTCGTCATCATGGCGAGCCTGTTGGTCTACGCCGTTATCGTCGGGCTCTTCGAGAAGGGGACTATTGCGTTTCCGGAGACGCCGGTCTTGTCGGGCAAGGGGCTCGAGCTCGTGAAGTTCACGCTGCTAGGTGTCTCGATCATCATCTTCTTCCTCATACGGTTCGTCAATGCCAGGATCCTCGCTGCAGAAGGGGCACAGGGAAAAGAACTTGGTCCTCGACCGCGGCAGTTGTCCGGCGCGCCTCCGGAGTTCCAGCGTCTCACGACGGCGGCGATCATCACCTACGTGCTCTGCGAAACGCCGGCCATCTTCGGACTTGTCCTGTTCTTCCTGGGCAGGAACGCATCGGACTTCCATCTCTTCCTGCTCATCTCGCTGTTCTTTTTTGCCGTCACCTTTCCGAAGTTCAGCAAGTGGGAGGAGGGGTGCCGGGACCAGACGGGACGGAGATAACCACGGGTCCAAAAGACAACAGCACCCTCTCCCTTGCCCGATACAGAGACTCCCCTCACCCCTTCCCCTCTCCCCTGGAG
>JAFNGD010000330.1 GCA_017885365.1 Nitrospirota bacterium | reverse complement strand
CGCTCCCCTTCCGGTTGTCAGGGTACTTTGCATAGAGCGGGGGCGTATACTCGACCAGCTGGTCGGTCGGCTGGGCGAGGAAGCCTTCGGACCGGAGGGCCGTATAGGTGAACTGGACCGTCTGCCGCGGCGACAGCAGCTGGGTGACGCTCAGGTCCAGGACTTGCTCGCTGCGGTTGTCGGTCGGCAGCGGCCGGTCGGGGATCCAGTAATCGAACGATTTGGAGTATGCGACGGTCATGGCCGTGTTGTTCAGGTTCATGCGCCGCGTGTAGGCGGCGAACAGGGACCTGCCGATATACGTGTCTTCGTACGAATAGTAGCCACCTCCGGTAAGGGTGTCGTCGGCCTTGTCGTACGTGAGGTAGAGGGACAGGGGGACCCGATAGCTGAAGTTGCCGCCTTCGCCCTCATCATCGTCGCCCGAGGCAGGCGGGGGCGGAGTCGTAGAGGCGTTCTTGGTGGCGGAGGTGATCGCATCCACGCCCACATTTGCCCCGAGATAGTATGTATCCGTCAGTTTTTTTGAAAGCAGCACGGACGGCGCGATCACCATATTGCTGCCGTTGTCCCAGTAATAGCTGAAGACGTAGCTGATCCCGTCCCTGGGCTTGTCGGCAAAGACCGGCCAGATCGGGAGCAGCATGCATGTGACGAAAAGGGCAAGGATCCTTCTGGTCATCGGCAGCCGCAGCCTCCCTGAAATCCGCTTGTACCTCCTGCAGCGGCTTCGCGGATGCTGAAGATGTGCGTTTCGAACACGGTCCGTGAACCGAGTGGCGTGAATTGCATCTTGTCCTGTGCGAAAGACTCCATCTCGTACGGCTGGACCAAGACGAGCTTTTCGGTGCATCCCGCGAGGCCGATAAGCGAGAACAGACCAAGACCGATAACATATCTCTTCATTTGAGCGCCTCCTCGATCGACGTCTTCAGCGTTTCCAGCGTGCTTTTCGAGAAACTGCCGGGATAGATTTTCCGTACGATGCCCTGCCGGTCAATGAGGTATGACGTGGGCATTGCGCGCTGCCGGTAGTCCTTCGACACCGTTTTGTCCTTGTCGTACAGGAGAATGAATCCCGGTCTCTTTCTCGTTCTGTTCTCGAGGCGTTGCAGGAAATCGATGGCCGACGAGGGGGCGTTATCGATGTTGACGGCCACGAGCGCGAAGCCCCGGGGACCGTACTGCTCCTGGACCGCCATCAGGTCCTCCATCTCCTCCTTGCACGAGGTGCACCAGCTTGCCCAGATGTTCAGCAGCACGACCTTTCCCTGAAGGTCCTTGAGCGAGATTGTCTTCCCACCGTACAGCCCCGGGAGGACGAAATCAGGCGCCTGCTGTCCCGCAGCCGGCATGCCGGCGAAGGCCATGGACTGTGCCGCACAGATCAGGACCGCTACGACGAACAGGATGAGCGCAAGAGGAACACGTGGTCGTGATGAGGCAGGCTTCTGTATCATAGATCAACTCCCTGGGCGTCAGGTCGATTACAGATAGGCGTAATTCTAAACCATGCAACGAAGGGTTTTCAAGTAAAATATAGGTCTATTTGCTGTTCTGATCGTCGGGGGCTGATTGGGGTCACCCATGAAAAAGGTTGTCAAGTGAAAACGCAGCTTTCCTGTTGAAACCGTTCCCAAGGGTCTCGTCTGGACCATTAATCAGTCACCTATCCGTGCTCGATCGCTTGGCACACTGTAACGTCGGATACCAGCTTCTCATTCAGACATAAGGGCTTCCTCCACGTGGAGGAGCCATAACCCCGGGGAGACGGACGGTCTGTTCCTTCACAAACGGCCTGTTGTCCGTAAGGATATAGAGAGTGCAAGGGGGTCAGACCAGGGGGGCAAGGGGGTCAGACCAGGAATCCTGGAATGTCATGACCCGTTCGCGGCTGCTGGGAGGCAGGTTTGACTTGTTGAGAATCGTCGGTGTTCGACGGCACGGGCAGCATGGGCGGCGGGACGTACACAAAAGCAGTTTCAGCAACGAAGATCAAAGGCCGGTAGGGATGTTCTCTACCGGTCTTTCTCACTTTTTCGTACAGTGACCGCTGGAGCCGCATGGGTTCACATCTCACGCTGAAGCTTTCAGAGCATCGTGAAGCCCCCCGTATTTGACTCTCTCTCTGGTGTCTGATATCTTTTTCATAGTGTGCTGATGATGTATCGATTTTAGTGGCGCCGAACCGCATGATACCCTTCTGGCTCAAGATCGCTTATACGCTCTTCGCGGTCGTCACGGTCGCGGTCTACGCCGTCAAGTACCCGCCCGGGAACTTCCTCTGGTTCTCGGACATCGCGATGGTGCTGACGGTGCCCGCGCTCTGGTTCGAGAGCAGCCTGCTCGCCAGCATGATGGCGGTCGGGGTGCTGCTGCCGGAGGCGTTCTGGAACGCCGGCTACTTCGGGCGGATGCTCACGGGAAAACGGCTGGCGGGACTGACGGACTACATGTTCGATGTGAAGAAACCGCTCTACCTGCGGGCGCTCTCGCTCTTCCACGTCTTCCTGCCCGTCCTGCTGGTCTGGATGGTCGGTCGGCTCGGGTACGCGCCAATGGCCTTGCCGGCGCAGACGGTCCTTACCTGGGTCGTTCTTCCCTTGACCTACCGGCTGACCGACCCTGCTTTGAACGTGAACTGGGTGTTCGGCCCGAACAAAGGACAGAGGAGGCGGGTGCCGGCGCTGGTCCATCTGGGCCTGCTGATGATCGGGTTTCCGCTGCTCGTCTACTTTCCGACCCACCTGCTGTTGCAGGCGCTGTTCGGGTGAAGGGGACCGCCGTCAGGAAGCCGGGGGACTCTGTGGGTACGTTGTTTTTAAGGTTGCTTTACCTCCACCATCCAGTATACGGTTAGGGGGCCGTCCGAGATCAGGAATCTGCAACTGTTTGTTGGGCGTACTCATAAGCTGTTTAAATCTATAAACTAAAAAAGGCCGGAGCGATGAATCTCTCCGGCCTTTATGTTCCTTCGATGGACATGTTCCCTAATGATAGTATCCTCATCGCCAGCGGGAGGCCTTTGCATCCTGGCATTCCCCTCTCGTCCTTAACCTCCCATAACGTAGCTGAATACTGACTCCCGACGGACCCCATATGCTCTATGACCCGAGCCCACGTGTCTGCTCGTCACGCTGAATATGTCGATCAGTCTCATGACGCTATGACGTGATTACCGTCTGCATAGAAACCTTTCTCTTTGACGTTTCATTCGGCGGCGCGAATATCTCCTCGGGGAATTGACTGAGACGAGAGTATTGCAAGATTGGTCCGAGACCGAAGAACTTTCGAAAACTCATTGTCAGAGGTCGCCACTTTTCCGGGTCGATACGATCACTCGTGCCGGACAGGAGAATGCTATCATCGACGTGCACCCGAACAATACGCGCCTCCACGGCTACAACCGGGACAAGCATATGGGGATCGTTCTTGGCCATGAACTGGATCTCCTCGACCACGAACTCCAATTGCACCGGGCATTCCGCAACGCGCGGCGGTCGTACTTCATCTGATGATACCGGGGTGAGCCCGCTCACGGCAAACTTGTCCGGTTCATAGCGATACCCCATGTACATCTTGTGTCGGGGCACAGGATTGCTGCCTGTCGTGAGCGCAAGACGGTCAACAGCGCCGACCAATCCGGCCGAGGGAAGATTCAGGACGCCCTGACGATCCCGCCGCAGGTTCTCCGTCGTCTTAGAACTGGCATCTAATCCAAGCATACATGACCAGCCAAGCCACCACGCTGAAGACAGGGGCGACAGATTTGCTGAGCCGTCAAGGTTCAGTGTACTAATAAGCACCACCGGGGTGCCGAGATAGAGTATTGGAGGCTCGACGACTTTGTTCATGGCCATTCTCCTTGTGCTGATTTTGCCGGATCGTCGGCAGTTTTGAATCGTGACCTTCCGGCTTCTGCTCCGGGCAGTTTGTTCTCCATGCTTGCCTCCCAGGCCAGGAGGACTTTCTTCCGCGCGCTGCCCCACCGGTATTCGCCGACTGCGCCGGTCTTCCGGATCACCCGGTGACAGGGGATCAGAAAAGCCACCGGATTGCGCGCCACGGCATTCGCCACGGCGCGGACCGCGTCCGGTCTGTCGATCGTGCGGGCAATGTCCTTGTAGGAAGCTACCATACCGCGCGGCACCTGCAACAGCGCCTGCCAGACCTTGATCTGAAAGTTCGTGCCCTTGAGATAGAGCGTCAGAGAACCCGCAGTTTTTGCCGCGCTGAATATCCTGTTCGCATATGGCCGGGTCGCGGACGGGTCTTCCAGAACTTGGGCATGTTTCCATTGCCTCTTGAGATCGCGCACGATCTTGTTCCGGCCGCCCTGCGGCACAAAAGCGAGATTAGTGATCCCTCTGTCGGTGATGGCTACAAGGCATTCGCCGAAGGGGCTTGGATGAAAACCGTATTTGATCTTCAGGCCGGCACCGTGCTTCCGGAACTCCTCGGGCGATACCGCTTCCATGTTCACGAACAGATCATGCAAACGGCCGGGACTGGACAGCCCTGCCTCGTAAGTGACGTTGAGCAGGCTGGCGGAGTTCTTCAAAGCCTCCTTGGCGCGCTTCAGGGTCAATGCCTGCAGGAAACGTTTCGGGCTGATGCCTGCCCATCGCTTGAAAAGCCTCTGGAAATGATACTCGCTCAAATTTACCGACCGGGCGATCTCCTTGAGGTCAGGCCGACGGTGAACGTTCTTCTCAAGAAAGAAAATCGCCTTCTCGATACGCTGATAATCGTTTATGGATGATTGCGGCTTCATGCCATTCACCTCTTTTGTCGTTATCATATCCCGCAGCAGCGGGGACGGCAACCCGAATCTTGCTGTTCTATCGTAACTGCTCAGGTACGGTATTGGGCCAATTCAGGAGCCGTCCGGGGTCAGACAGGAAAAGGAGTGTGGTTATCGGTGTGCTGAGATCGCGGCATATCTGAGAAGGGACCCGACGGCGGTGACGGTCTATGGAAGAAAGCGGGACGAGGCAACGGAATTCATCGCAGCGATCGAGAAGAAGTTGGGGGTGGGGGAGAAATAACTACAGTTTCAGGTCTGATCCTAAACGCCACCGGCCGGACCAAGAAATATCTTCTGGTTAGTGCTGCGGCGCCAGGGTTGGCGTTTCCTTTGATACCACTGCATTCAAGTTGTTCAGATCATGCGCGATGTTGTGGCACATTCCACATTTTGGGAACTTCACCCTGATGCCCGCCGGATGGGGTGAACCATGGCAGTCTTGGCAGGCCGGAATCATTCGGTGCTTGTTCTTGTGGCAGAACGCGCATTCCAGGGATTTGTGCTTGGACGTGGAGGTGCTGAGAAGGCCGGCGACCTTCTCGTGGCATGCACCGCAGTTCGATGAAGGAATCTCCGAAGAATAGGTCACCAGTTTCGGCGTGTGCGCCTGGTGGCATTGTTTGCATCCGACGGTGATCTTGCTGGAATGCGGCACATGGCACGTGGTGCACTCCGGGACCTTGCGGTGGACATCATGGCACAGGGAACAGTCAAGGGCCGTATGCTTGCTCTTATTGGCGGCGAGTTGTTCTTTTTGCCGAGCATGGCAGTTCAGACACGCATCCTTGTCCTTGAATGTTATCCGCAACGGTGTGTGTGGATTCGTGTGGCAGTTGAGGCAGCCTGTGAGCTCGAAATGCGCCTTCCGCGTTTTTAAATGGCACTTTGAACACAACGCGATCGGCTTTTTCACGTCGGGCGGATGTCCGAAATGGCAGCCGACGCAGGGGACGCTCCGGTGCTTCCCCCCCGCTGTTGCAATATCATTCACCCGGCCGGCATGGCACTTTACACATTCTTCCTTTTTATAATTTGTCTGGGCCGGCGCAACACCTGCATGAACCAGGATCGCCGTTATCGCCGCGCCCAGGAACAGTATGGCCATCAGACTACCATGTTTTGCGGTCTTCATCATTTCCTCGTGACGGACATCACGTGAAGCGCGGTTTTCCTTGGTCATCGGCGCGGCCTGCCAAACACACGAACAGGGGAATTCAGGGTGCTAAATCATCGGATTATGCCACAGGTTGCCGAAGCAGTCAACAGCACAACGATCTTATAGAGTCACCTATGAAAAAGGAGTCGTAAGGGGGCCATCCATTAAGAGGCACCATCAAGTGAACCGTCCGGGGCCAAACGTGAATCTCTAGTTATTTGATTACGGCAAACAGCTTGCCGCCCTCAGGTTAGATTTTCCCGCAGCACGCTCCTGCCGCTCACCCGGTCCCTCAAAAAATTATCGCTCCTCCCCCAAACGGGCGATGTCCCAGGCCTCGTCCCGCCGTATAATCCGGCGCAGGATAGAGCAGTGGCGCGCGGCAAGGAGGGATGCCATGACAATCGACCAGGTCCTTGATGAGTACCGGCAGGGAGACGCTGACAGGCGAATGAGCCTGTTCCTGTATTACCGTGACCTGCGGGATGCGTTCATCTGCATCGAACAGGACGATCCCGCAGATCTCTTCGCGGGAGCCGGCACACAGGAGCCGGTGAAGAAAGGCATAGTCCGGAAGTTTCTCGTCATGCTGAGGATCGGCTCCTGGCTGCTCCGGTCCCGGACGTCAGAGCGCCAGGTCGCACCCTGAAGCAGGTGGACAATGCGCCTCCGGTCTGTTACCATCGTGAAGAACCAAGCATCCTGTGGAGCAGTCTTTCCGGGAGACCCATGAAACCTGAGATCAGCGGTACGCTGTCCCTTGACCATATCCTGTCCGGACTTGGTCCGGCCCTGTTCTCGAGCATCCGCGCGCCTTTCGGGATCTTCGACAGGGACAGGAGGATCGTCTGGATCAACAAGAGCATGGCGTTCATCCATCGCTGCGACCAGCAGAAGTCGATAGGCAAACGGTGCCATGAGGCCCTGAAGGGGTGCGAGCATCCGTGCAAAGAGTGCTTCCTGGTTGAGACGATAGCGAAAGGCCGCACCCAGGTCGTGGAAATGGGGATGGACGTTCCGGGCCGCGGACGGCGGTGGGGAGAGGTGCAGGCTTATCCGGTGCGGGATCAGCAGAGACATGTTTCCGCGGTCATCATCATCGTTTTTGAAACAACGGCAAGCAAGAGGGCGCTGCAGCAGCAAAAGAACTATACAGAGCTTCTTGAGCGGCAGTTGCGCAGCAAGGAGAACGGCGAGGGGAGAGTGGAACTGCACAACGGCGATGCCACCTTGTCCATGAAATTGTCCCGCCGAGAATCCGATGTCCTCCGCCTGGTCACTGAAGGGTACACCAATGTTCAGATCGCCGAGGTGCTGGACATCAGCGCCCATACGGTCAAGAGCCACGTTAACAGCCTCTTTAACAAGCTCGGCGTGAACGACCGCACCCAGGCTGCCGTGCTCGCAGCACGAAATCACCTTGTCTAAAGCTGCGGCACGCATGGACCGCCGGCGTGGAGAATGAGGTACCTTAGGGACTGTTGGGGGTCAGGCCCGCCCCTTGCGCATCGAAAATCCCGGGCCATACATGCCTTTTCTCAGAAAAAAAGCGGTGCGGGAAACGATCTCCCGCACCGCCCTCACCTCAAGATACTTCCCTGCTACCTTCCAGCAGGTCAGAACGGCTCACATCCATCCGCTCAGTTCGAAGAGGGAGCGAGAACCTGCACCCTGTTGTTGCCAGTTATCGGTCACGTACATAATAATCATTTCCGGCCGACTCTAGGGCTATAGCCGATGGATAGAACTAGCGCCGCTATCTCTATTTGCCGGTAGTCTCAGTATAAACAGCCGTGAGCCTCGCTGTATTGTCCGCCTTGTCCGCGGCATTGACCGTGTACGTGCATACCTCGACACCGTTCGTGTTCCCGCACGAGAGGGGAGCCGCGCTCTCGCTTGCCTTGCCTGAGAGACTGTCGGTAGCCATATAGGCCGGGACTGCGCCGGGTGTATAGCATATCGAGATAACCGGCGGCGTTTTGTCAATTTTCACGTTGATTGAGGTCGTCGCTGGAATTCCTGCCGCATCAACAGCCGTGCCGGTTATGGCCTGGCCCGAAATTGGCGTTTCGGCTGTCAACGTTGTCGAGGTCGGGCAGGAGAGGATGCCTGATACGGTATCGCTGCATGTAAAGGAGATGGTCACGTCGGTATTGTTCCAGCCGTTCGCGTTCGGAAGGGGATTCGGCGTTGCAGTGATAATCGGCGGCGTTTTATCGATCTTGATCGTGCGCGGCGGATTGTCGTGGTGGTTCGTCTCAGTGCGACCAGCGTTGTCTTTTGCATAATAATAGTAAACTGTATGCGTGCCTTCTGAGACGATGCTGAATGAGGTTGTGCTACCGCTTACTATAGCGTCGGACCCGTCAAGGTTGTAGTAGATCTCTTTGACGCCGGATCCTGAATCAGTGGCGGTTAAGGAAACGACCGCGTCCGACACACACCATCCGTTCAAACCTGAAGTACAGCTGATCATCATGGTAGTGGACGGCGGCAGCATGCCTTCAAAAACCTGTATCCGATTATTACTCCTGTCAGCAACATATACTTTCCCGTCCGCACCCGCTGCTACACCGTAAGGCAAATTGAACTGCCCATCCCCGGTTCCAGAGGTGCCCCATTTTCCCAGAAATGTTCCTTGGGTATCGAAAGCCTGGATTCTGTAGTTTTGCACGTCAGCTACGTAAACGGTTCCTCCTGCATCTATCGCGATACCTATGGGAGCATGAAGCTGGCCGTCACCGCTGCCGTTACTCCCATAAGACCCACCCCATTTTGTTATGAACATGCCGTTACTGGTGAATTTCTGTATCCTGTTGTTGCTGGCGTCAGAGACATACACATATCCGTCTCGGTCTATGGCGATGCAGCCGTACGGGGTCAAAAACTTCCCATCACCGGTGCCGTTTCCTCCCCATTTCGTTGTAAACGTACCGTCGCTGGTGAATTTCTGGACTCTGTTATTCCAGTCATACACATAGACGTTATCGCTTGAGTCAAGAGCGATACCATATGGATAACTAAACTGTCCGTTGCCGGACCCCTGACCTCCCCAGGTTCTTATGAGCGATCCGTCACTGCTGAACACCTGAACTCGGTGGTTGTTGGTATCGGTCACATACACATTGCCGCTCGAATCCAAGGCCACCCCGGATGGAGAAATAAGCTGACTATACCATTCGTTTACAAATGCCGTTGTTGTATCGAAAACCTGTACTCTATTGAAGCCGGTATCAGATACGTAAATGTTCCCGCTGGTGTCAACAGTCAGATTTCGGGGAGCATTAAACGACCCATCGCTGGAAGCACTCCCCCATTCTCTTACAAATGTCCCCGTGCTGCTGAAGACCTGCACCCGGTTGTTGTTGCTATCACCCACAAGCACATTTCCGCCTGTATCCAAGGCGATGCTGTAGGGAGCATAGAACTGACCATCGCCGGTGCCTGGCGACCCCCATTTTCTTAAATAATTGCCTTCGCTGTCGAAAACCTGTATTCTGCGATTGCCCATGTCAGCAACATACAAATTACCGTCAGCACCGACAGCGATGCCTCCGGGTGAAGACAGCTGTCCATCGCCGGAACCAAATCCTGCAAAAAGTGATAGGAAAGTCCCTGTATTTGTGTACACTTGGATATAACCGGAAGAGTCGGTTACATATATTTTGCCGCTTGAGTCCAGAGCAATGCCTTTCGGATAATATTGACCCACGTGGGGACCATAGGTGGGGAATTTAAACAAGAAGTCGCCGTTACTGTTAAAAACCTGGACTCTATAATTATTCAGATCGGTTATATATACCTTACCACTTGAATCAAATGCTATGCCAATGGGGCCTTTAAACTGTCCATCTCCATCGCCAGATGACCCCCATTTCCTTAAAAAAGTTCCTGTCTTACTGAAAACCTGCACTCTGCTGTTGCCGCCGATTTCGGTTACGTACACATCATCGTTTGAATCGATAGCTATTGCCAAAAGGTTGCTAAACTGACCATCACCTGTACCAGCCGTACCCCATCTCCTTAAAAATACTCCTGTGCTGCTGAAAACCTCCACTCGGTTGTTGCCGGAATCAGCAACGTAAACATTGCCGCTTGAATCTACTGCAACTCCCTTTGGTGAAATATTTTCCGCGCCCCATTTGTACAGAAAATCACCCAAGGCCGCGTGGGCGGGTGAAGAAAAAAATGATGCAAGAATCAATGCGAATAAAACAAATGCGAAGGATCTTCTGTATTTCAATAGTATTTGTTTCATTACAATGCACCTCCCTGGTTAGAACCTTCGCGCAACGTTTTGCCTCTTAACTGAGCCCATAATGCTAACCGCTTTTTCATAACACCCTCCTCGTGTAAAATTATGAACTTCCTTGGGTCAGATCTGTGCTGTTCGACGGCCGTCTCGTTTGAGCCTTCGCAGAGGGAATGCTGCCAGGAAGGTTGGTGCAGGGGAGATCAGGTCATACTGCGAGCGCGGGGTCCCGCGGTTGCATAAAAAATTCTCTTCGATAAAAATATTGAAAAAAAGGTTATCACACAAAAATAACTACCGTCAATGTTTTATTGTGCAACCTTGAGTTAGCTTGTAGCGCAATGATATTGTTCCTTGGAACGACGCTGCGGCAGGCGAACGGGCCGGAATTGCCGAAGATCTTTTCGAAAGATGTTTTTTTGAAATGCAAAACCAATAGCGTCTTGCGTTTGGGACATTTTGGAGACATAACGTCGTTTCCAATATTGCTTTAGATCCTCCCTCCCGTATGCGGTCATGAAGGACCGAGAGCAACAATGTCCCCAATAATTCCGCACCCTAAGAATACACCATCGAAACAGTTGACAGGAATCTCCGTCTGGAGTACCCTCAGCCCACGAAAGCACGATTATGCGCTGGTCCTTGACGCCGGCCCTATGGGAAGCTCGGCTTGCCGGAGGAGGAGAGCATGGACGATACCGTTCCCCAGCATGCGCCGAAGGACGAGTCCGCACACCAGCAGGTCATCCTGGTCGTGGACGCCAGGCCCATGCGACAGTTCTACACCAGCATCTTCCTGCAGCGGCTCAACTACCAGGTCATCATGGCGAAGACGGCGGAGGATGCCGTTCTGTTCCTGGGCCTGACGGTCCCGCTCGTCATCATCGCCAACTACGACCTTCCGACGATGACCGGGCTCGACCTCCTTATGCACGTCAGGCGCGACCACCGGACGCGCGGCGTTCCCTTCATCATCTATACGTCCAACCGTTCCCCGGAGGTCCAGCAGGCCTGCGAAAAGGCGGGATGCGCAGCATTCCTGCGCCATCCATGCAGCCTGGAAGACCTGTATGCGACCGTCGAGGCCACGCAGAAGCGACCGCGCAGGTTCCTGAGGCTGACGACCGCGCTTGACGTGGAGGTGGGGGGCGATCGATCCCCGGAAAGCAGCCGGAGCGCCCTCATCACCGCCATCTCGGAGCGAGGGATGTTCGTGAGCACTCCGGTGCCACTGTCCCTGGGCATGGTCCTCCCGTTCACCTTCCACCTTCCGAACGCGGCCGGATGGCCCATCCGGGTCGAGGGGCAGGTCCTGTTCAGCCACTTCGGCGAGAACAAGCGGCAGATCCCCGGCATGGCCGTGAAGTTCCTGACGATCGGCGACCGGGAGCGGGAGTTCGTCCGGGAGTTCATCAAGCAGGAGCTTATGGAGGGGATCGCTCCGGAGCAGGACGCCGCAGGGGGCGGTCGGGTTCAGACTTGATTCTGTAGATATCGAGAGATTGCATCACTGAGGTCGTTAAAAGGCCTGAGGGATCATCTCTCCGGCCTTGTTGTTTGAATCTCTAGCCGCTTGATAGGTGACGGATTCACGAATACATTTACATGAGTCGTCGTTAACGATATCGGATCAATTCCTTATTCGTGCAGAGAGCAGAGGTCTTTATGCGCAAGCTGATCGTCTTCAACAACGTGTCGCTCAATGGCTACTTCGCGGACGCAAACAACGGTATCAGCTGGGTCAGCAAGGATGCGGAGCTCGCTGAATTCGCCGCGGAGAACGCGAAGGCAGGAGGCACGCTCCTGTTCGGCAGGAAGACCTATGAGCTCATGGCAGGCTACTGGCCGA
>JAFNGD010000329.1 GCA_017885365.1 Nitrospirota bacterium | reverse complement strand
GCCCCTACCTACTCGATTCCTCCTGCAACCCTATCCGCTGCATTCCATGGCCCGTCACTAAAAATCAAATCCCGCAGAGAAGTAAACGAGATACCTTCTGTCCTCGCCCGCCCCGAAGTCGAGCCGGACAGGGCCGATCAGCGTATCGGCGTGGAGACCGATGCTCGCCCCTTTCCTGAGGTCCCGCAAAGACATATCGTCCCGTGCGTTCCAGACGTTCGCCGCGCCGCCGGAGAGGGCAAGGTAAACCGCTTTCACGGCCTTCAACTTATATTCCGTCATCATCCAGCGGTAGGTCGCTGATGCCCCCAGCTCGTTGGCGCCGACGAATTCCCTGCGGTGGTAGCCCGGCAGGGGATATCCGAGCAGGGTATCGGCGCCGCCGATCCCGAACTGCTCCTGGTAGGGGAGAGCGCCGCTCCCGTACCCGGCAGAGACATCGATGATCAGGGTGTGGTGTTCGGCAAGCGGAAGGCATCCTTCGCCGGACAGCGAGGCCTTGCGGAAATCCACGTTCCCGCCGTAAGAATCGGCAGCGATCTCGTAGGACCCCTTGAATAGGATGCCGGCATGCGGGAACGGGTTCCGGTCCCGCGTGTCGATCGTCGAAAGGAATGCCAGGCTGCCGATCTGCGTGGGATTCTCGACCGCAGGCGCTCCGTAGATGTTCACGGTCCGGTCGGATTCGTAGCGGTAGCGCAGGTAGGTGTCTCCGAACCGGAACCACTGATAGCCGAAGGCGAAGTCAATGCCGGCGCGGCTGACCTCGAGCTCCCCCGTCTTCTTCTTGTCCGTATAGAGGAAATAGGTCCGGTCGTAGTAGAACGTCTGCAGGGTATGGACGAAGTAGGTGTTGATCAGCACGGGCGAACGGTAGCCCAGGGCGAGATCGGTATAGTTCCCGAACCGTGTGTTCAGGAACACCTTGATGCCCTTTCCGGCGATATTGTCCACGGAGAGGTCCGCGAGCCCGGTGAAGGAATCCTCGAGGTCGTACCGGAGGCCGAGGCGCAGGGTCCCGCGAGGCTTTTCCCTGATCCTGAGCGTGAGGATGACGCCATCCGTGCCGCTGTCGGCAATGTCGACGTTCAACGATTCGAAGAAATTCAGGGCATAGAGTCGCTGAAGATCCTCTTCGAGGGTCGTGAAGTTCAGCGGCGTTCCCTTCTCGATCCGGGTCTCCCGCCGGATGAGCGAGGGCTGGGTGCGGCGCTGGCCCGAGAGCCGGAGGCCGTCGACCCTGCCTTCGGTTAGGGTAATGGCCAGCGTCTTCCCGTCCGGCTCCATGCCTGCATGCTTCACGTTGACCAGTAGGAATCCTTTGTCCTGGTACCGCTTGACGATGCTCTGCAAAGCATGCGTGAGGGAGGTGACGTTAAGCGGGTTCCCCAGCTGTCCCTCCAGTTCGTCCATGATCTCGCCGGCAGGCACGAGACCGGTTCCGGAGATTCGGACCGCGCCGACCACGGGGTTCTCTGTCGCGGTGAGTACCGCGCTGTACGTGTCGCCCCGCGGTACCAGCTCCAGGGAGAGGTCTGCGAACGTGCCGAGGCGATAGATCGACGCGAGTATCTGCCGGAGGTCATCCCCGGTCACGCCTTGCGGCGACAGGGCCGGTGAGAAGGCGGTGCGGATCCGCGCCTGCTCCGCCGCGGGAGCGCCTCCGATCGCAAGGTCGGCGATCAGATAACGCCTCGCGGGAGGCTGGGCCGGTTGTCGCGCGATTATTTCGCGGATACGGGGAAGGGCCTTGCGGGCCGCCTCTTCTCCGGTCCGGATGATCACTGCAATCTTGTCGAAATCAGCGAAGGAATAGGCCGACGTGTCAGGCGTGATCACCACATCGGCGAGAGCCGCCTGCCGCTCGGTCTCGCGCCTGACCGAGACGGAGATGGACTGGCTCATGACGTCCACGAGCGACGACAGGCGCTCCTTCGCTTCGAGACGCGACGAGGGATCGACGGCGATCACCATGTCCGTGCCCATGGCCCGGACGACGCCGACCGGCAGATTGTTCGACATGCCGCCGTCTACCAAGAGCCGTCTCTGGAGTTCCACGGGTTGAAAGACCACGGGGATGGCGGAACTTGCACGCATGGCGTCGGCAAGGAGCCCGCGGTCGATGACCACTGCAGCGCCGGTCTCGATGTCCGTTGCGACAGCCCGGAAGGGGACGGGAAGCCGGTCAAAATCGAGACCGGCCTGGAACGATGGCGCAAGGGTCCTTGATCGGAGCAGGTTGGTGAGCTTCTGGCCCGCCGTAAGGCCGGAGGGCGGGAGAAATCTCCCGCCCATGAGGCTGAACTGGAGGAGGTGGCGGCTGCCCGCCTCTTTCTGTTCCTGGGTGAGGAACACCCGGGCCGGGGTGTCCGAGAAAAGGTCGTTCAGGTCGTTCTCGAGGAAGATGGCCTCGATCTCTTCGGGCGCGTAGCCGGCGGCGGCGAACCCGCCGACGATGGCGCCCATGCTCGTTCCCGCGATGGCATCGACCGGTATGCCTTCCCGGCGGAGCACTTTGAGCACACCGATAGATGCGGCCGCCTTTGCCCCTCCTCCCGCAAGGGCGATCCCGATCTTCGGCCGCTGCCGGTCTGCGGACGGTGCCGCAACGGTGAGGCCGCCATAGATGGTCGTCGTGGCGGGCGTGAGGCGGACCGGCCGGAGTGTTGTCTGCTCGGACCGAAGGGAAGCCGGCACACCGAACAGCAGGAGGAATACTATGAGGACCGGGCCGCTCCGAAGGTGCATGGATAGTACTATAGCACAACAGACTGGTCATGACCACGCACGGGCCCGCCCGTTTTCGGCTTGCCCTTGCGGCCTCTCCTGTTCTATAATAAACCATCTGCCGGAGATGTGCGTCGGCCGGTCGGGGGCCTGCGGACCCTATGCCGGGCATGAGGACAGGGGGCCAAGGGGAGGGACTTTATGAAGAGATGGTTCTGGTCCGGAATAGTTGCGTCATTGCTCGCCACGTCGTCCGCCTGGGCGGTGACGGGAGGCGGCGACATCATATTTGCCATCGAGGGCATGCAGAGCGTGGTGTTCAGCCATGATGCCCACGTCAACAAGGCGAAGCAGCGGTGTACGGAATGCCATTACGCGATCTATAAGGACCGCGCTCAGCGCAAGGCCGTAGGCATGTCAGGCATGCGGGCGGGAAAGTCCTGCGGGGTCTGTCATGATGGGAAGAAGGCCTTTGGCGGCAGGACCAAGCAGGATTGCGAGAAATGCCATAAGGTGCCGCCGCCTCTGCAATAAAGGAATGGTCCGGCCGGGCGATCGTTCTGTCGACGTCGCTGCGCTTGCGTGGTCTGGTAGGATGATGTTCCGCCGCGCTTCCCGAGACTATCGGGGAACGGGATGGACCGTCTGATCGGGGAGGTGAGGGACGGCAAGACCTGTTCCCTCCTGTGAGGTCTGCTATGATGAAAAATGCCGGACGGAGAAAGAGCGACTCAGATGTGATCAGCGATCTTTGCCACCGCTTCGGGGCGATCGCCGTGCACAAAGGGTTCGTGACCATTGACGAAGTGAAGGCGGCGATCATGGAGCAGGTCGACGACGACCTCAGCGGCCGCGAACACCGTCTTCTCGGCAGCATCCTGTTCGACCGGGGCATGATCACCGAGCACCAGATCGAAACGGTGCTCCGGGAACTGAAAAAGACGTTGTAATGATCTGGCCCGGAGCTTTCGGACAGCCCTTCCGCTCCATCGTCCCTGCTGAATGATGCGACCGCATCGTCATGGCGATTTCGGTCTTCTGCCTTCCTTGACACGGCATCATTTCATCGCTACACTTTCCTCATACAACCTTATACCCGGAAGAGCCTTGGCCAGGTCCGTGCGATCCGGAAAACTGGCGGAAATTGTCCGGGTATGATACCTGTCATACGTCTTCTTGGCGATACGCCACTACACTTGACGTACCGGGACGGGGAAGTCTTCTGCAAAGCCTGCGAAGGGGAAGGTTACTTCTCGGTAGTCGAGCACCTTTTTCTGAAGTGCGTTATGCAAAAAATTCATAACGGACTCGAGATACGCTCCAAGATATGGATCGAAACGGGCGGTGAGCCGGTCTTCGGCCGGGGGCGTCGCTTCCTGCTCGAGGCGATCGACACCCACGGTTCGATCAACCAGGCGGCGAAGGAGGTAGGCATCTCCTACCGCAAGGCATGGGGCCACATCCAGGCAATGGAGAAACGGCTGGGGATCACGCTCGTGACCCGCCAGACCGGAGGAAGGAACGGCGGAGGTGCGGTCCTTACTGATGACGCTCGAGTATTCCTGAAAAAGTTCGAATTGCTTGAAGCTGGCATTCGTGAGTTCGTTGATGAGAAGTTTAAAGCCCTTTTCACGGGAGGTTCGCATGTGTGACGCACTGCATAAAGAACAACACCCGGACGCGAAGGCCATCCCGATCCACGACGCTGTCGGCATGGTGCTGGCCCACGACA
>JAFNGD010000328.1:6452-19048 GCA_017885365.1 Nitrospirota bacterium | reverse complement strand
ATCGGGCTGGAATTGAAGCGCGAATTCCTGGAAGGGGAGCTTTCAAGCTGGCGGCAGGTGGCCCTCCCGGCGGCGGGTGCGCTGGGAGGGATGATCGTCCCGGTGGCCGTCTTCGTTCTGCTGAATCACGGTGATGCGGCTGCCTTACGGGGATGGGCGATCCCCGCGGCAACTGACATCGCCTTCGCGGTCGGCGTGCTGGCCATGCTCGGCAGCCGCGTGCCCCTGTCCCTCAAGGTATTCCTGACCTCCCTCGCTATCTTCGATGACGTGGGGGCGATCCTGATCATTGCCCTGTTCTATACCGATCACCTGACGGTAACGGCGCTCCTGTTCGTCGGGGTGATGATCGTCACGCTCCTGCTCCTGAACCGCTGGGGCGTGACGAGCAAGGCGCCCTATATCATCGTCGGCATCGCGCTCTGGCTGGCGGTGCTCAAATCGGGCATCCACGCCACGATCGCCGGGGTCATCCTCGCCCTGTTCATTCCGCTGCGGCCGAAAGCCCCGGGCGATCCATCCCCTCTGCGCGAAATGGAACATGACCTGCACTCCTCGGTCTCCTACGGGATCCTGCCGCTCTTCGCTTTTGCCAATGCCGGGATATCGCTGGAGGGGGTCCGGCTTGCGTCGCTCCTGCATCCGCTGCCCCTCGGCATCGCAGCGGGGCTTTTTGTCGGCAAGCAGGCCGGGGTGTTCCTCTTCAGTTATCTGGCGGTAAAGCTGGGGCTGGCTAGGCCGCTCGAACAGGTGGGATGGAAGACGTTCTACGGTGTGGCAATCCTTTGCGGCATCGGCTTTACCATGAGCCTCTTCATCAGTTCGCTTGCCTTCGAACCGGGATCCCTCGGGGAGAGTGTAGACGAACGTATCGGCATTATCACCGGGTCGTTCCTTTCGGCGATCGTCGGGTACCTTGTTCTTCACAGATCATTGAGGGACGCGTCATCCTGACGGCTGATAAGACCGCGAGACCTCGACGAACTCAGGGATAAATTAAACAGGGCCGCAAAAAAGGCGCAAAAAACGCAAGAGCGACAAAATCTCTTTTGGGCCGTGTGTGCTTCTGTGAGGCAAAAAAAGCTCTAATAGCTCGAGTATCGGGGTGCGGGGCAGAGAACGTGCTTATTGTATCGTAAGTCAACAAGTTCTCTGTGCTCTCTGTGTACTCTGTGGTAAAAGATTTTGCAGTACTATACTATGGTAGCATCAAACGCTGTCTCGTTCCAGGAATAGGTCAAGGGGCATAGATGAAACGAAGTATATCGATGGCAGGTGCCGTTCTCATGCTGCTCCTCGGTGGTCTTGGGACGGCGGAGGCGCAGCAGCTCGAACCCCGTGCCTACTCTCCCGCGCCGGTCGGCCTGAACATTTTCGGCCTGGCGGCATTCTATTCGACAGGCGGGGAAGTGACCGACCCCGCGTCGCCGGTCCAGAACATTCACGCCCGAGTATATACGGCCATACCCTATTACGGCCGGACGTTCGGCCTCCTCGGGCGCCAGGCGAGTGTTACGGTGGCAACGCCGGTCGCTGACGCCGAGGTGACGGGGGACGTGTTCACCGTGGGCCGCAGCGTCGACCGTACAGGTGTGCTCGACCCGCTGGTGAGGTTCTCCATAAACCTGCTCGGCGGGCCGGCGCTGACACCTCAGGAGTTCCGTCAGCACAAACCGGAGACCACCCTGGGCGCGAGCATTGTCATCAACGCCCCTTACGGCCAGTATGACCCTGTGAAGCTGATCAATCTCGGCACGAACCGTTGGGCATGCAAGCCCGAACTGGGGCTTTCCCAGCCGGTCGGCAAATGGATCTTCGAGGTGTACGCGGGAGTCTGGCTGTTCGAGGCCAACGATAATTATTTCGGCGGCAAGGTCAGACGACAGGACCCGCTCGCGTCGTACCAGGCACACGTCGTCTACGAAGCGGGCCCGCGTCTCTGGGTGTCCGCGGACTACACCTACTACACCGGAGGCGAGACCACGGTCAACGGCGTGCCCCAGAACGACCAGCAGGACAATTCCCGCACCGGGCTGACGCTATCGGTCCCTATCAGCCAAGCCCAGTCCTTCAAGCTGACCATGACCCGCGGGGTCACGGTCCGGATCGGCTCCAAAACCGATACGATCGGGGCAGTATGGCAGGTAGCCTGGTTCTGACCGGGCGATTGTTCCGCTTCAGCGGGGCGTGAGGCGGACTGCTGAGAGGATGTCGCGTTGTGTCCTTAATTATGGAGCCTCCAGCTCCTGCTGAAGGGGCTTCACGTGCTTGTGGTCGCATATCCGCAGGCGGTGGCTGTCTCGTTCACGTTTGCGGTATAACCAGCGACGCAGCAGGATGGCTGATTGAAGAAGGAAGGGGATACATGCGCAGAACAGGTTGTATATGCTTGGCCATCATGAGCTATATCGGAACGAACTAAGGAGGAACGTAATATGAAGAGAATGGCTGGATATCTGTTGCTCCTGCTTGCAGCGGTAACCCTGTTCGCCGGTTGCATGGCCTCGGAAGTGACCTCGGTCTGGAAGAACCCTGCCTACCAGGGAAGCCCGAAGAAGATATTGGTCTACGCGGTCCTGAAGAACCAGATGCACCGCCGCGTCTTCGAGGACGAGTTCGTCGCTCATTTCAAGTACCGGGGGGTCAATGCGGTCCCCGGGTATGAAGTCTTCCCTGGAGAGGAGCTGGTGAAAAAAGAGGTCCTGGAGGAGAAGATCAAGTCACTGGGATTCGACACGCTGCTGCTCACGCAGGTTACTGGGACGAAGAAGGAACTGGTCCAGGTGCCCGGCACAGCAACCTATCAGCCCATGTATCCTCCGATGTATCAGCCGATGTATCAGCCGGCGCCCTACTACCATTCCTATCCGGGTTATTACAATGCCGGGTACACGGCTACGTACACGCCGAGCTATACGGTAGAAGACTTCTACGTCATGACGGAGACGAGCTTGTTCGATGTTGCCTCCGAGAAGCTGATCTGGTCGGCAGCGGGCGTAACACGGATCGGGGACAAGGACCAGAAGATGATCAAGGACTACGTGGCCATGATGATGGATGCAATTCGCAGGGACAAGGTGATACCATAGGCGAGGGGCCGGCCTGATCGACGGTATCCCCGGCGTACCGGCATGATCATCGGTAGCATCGGACAGTGTTCTTTTTTTGCTGTCCTCTGCGGCGAGCGGTTCTGTCAGGGCGGCCATGAGAAACCGGCGTTCTGCGTGTTCGGGCTGGCTGCGTTCCTTCTTTCGCTTGGCTGCGCACCGCTCACCGTTGATTACACCACGCTGACGGAGAAGACCACACCGGAAGAGCAGCAGCGGCGCATCGATCAGGTGATTGCCGCTGCTGCTCAAGACGTCACCCCGGAAAAAACTCGGTAATGCAGCACCTCGGCGCATGAGACCTTTCGATCGCTCCAACCAACCAGACGCCCCTGACGCGAACGGCCGAACGGGATACGTTCAGATGAAGCCCCGCGTTTTCCTTCATTCTTCCTTGACCTGCTTGACCGCCGCGGCCCTGCTGCTCGCATGCGCGGCATGCGCATCCCTTCCCCGGGACTTTCCTCGTGAGCCCTCGCGGGCATGGGACCGGCCGCAGGAAACGAAGCTCGGCCGGGCGATTGCACCGGCTGCGGTGCAGCATCCCGGAATGTCAGGCTTCCATGTGCTGGGGAACGGCATGGACGCCTTTGTCGCGCGCATGGCGCTTGCGGAAGCTGCAGAGCGTACGCTGGATCTCCAGTATTACATCTTCCACGTCGATCTGACGGGCAAGCTGATCCTTGACAGCCTCGTCAGGGCGGCGGACAGGGGTGTGCGGGTCCGCCTCCTCATCGATGATACTACCGCCAAAGGCAAAGACGCCGGCATTGCCGTACTTGCGTCCCATCCACGTATCCAGGTGCGCGTCTTCAACCCCGCCGCCGGCAGATCGTCGGCATCATGGATGTTCAGCGCCGCGGCGGATTTTGACCGGATCAATCACCGCATGCACAACAAGATGTTCGTAGCTGACAATCAGGCGGGCGTCGTTGGCGGCAGGAACATCGGTGACGAATACTTCGGCGCCCGGGAAGGCGTGAACTTCGCCGATATGGACCTCCTGGCAGCGGGGCCCGTCGTGCAGGACCTGTCCCGGAGCTTTGACGAGTTTTGGAACAGCGAATGGGCCTATCCCATCGAGGTGCTGCATGCGGCTAATCCCGATCCTGCCGCCCTAGAGAAGGGGAGGGAAATGCTGGCCGCGCACCGGCTGGCCGCCCGGGACTCGGACTATGCGAAGCGGGTGCGCAACTCGGACCTCCTGAAGCGACTGTATGAACACGATCTGCCGCTCGTCTGGGCTCCGGCACGGATCGTGTACGACAAGCCCGAGAAGGCCGGAAGCGAAGGACGGCCGGCCGATGACCTGAAGCTGGGCCCGCAGCTCAAGTCTGCTGTCACCGAGCCGCGGTCGGATTTCCTTATCTCGTCACCCTACTTCATTCCCGGCGAGCGAGGGGTGGCATCGTTCAAGCAGCTGCGGGAGAAGGGCGTTCGCATCAGGATCGTGACCAATTCCTTTGCCGGCAACGACGTCGCTCTTGTCCACAGCGGATATGCCAAGTACCGCAAGGATCTTCTGAAACTGGGCGTGGAGCTCTATGAGCTGAAGCCTTCGTTTGCCGCGGCGCCGAAACAGGACCGGGATCGCTTTGGGTCCTCCGGAGCCAGCCTCCACGCCAAGGCCTTCATCGTCGACCGGGAACAGGTGTTCGTGGGATCGCTCAACCTGGACCCGCGGTCCATGAACCTGAACACGGAGCTGGGCTTCATCGTCGAGAGCCGCGAACTGGCGGAAATGCTTGCGCGGCAGTTCGATGAGCTCATCCGGCCCGCGTACACCTATCGCTTGGAACTGGAACCGTCGGACGGGGACCTTCTCTGGATAAGCGAAGAGAACGGCAAAGAGGTCCGCTTTACCCGGGACCCGGAAGTAGGGTTCTGGCGAAGGTTCTCCACATGGTTCCTGTCGTTCTTCGCGCCCGAGTCCCTGTTGTGACGGCGACGGCAGCCGCTTCGCCTGTTGCCTCGGCAGGAGCAGCGATACGTTGAGCCGCGCCTGCGGACAGGGGTACAACCCTGCCGGAGGAAAGCTGCCGCGTCTAACTCCGAGAGCCTCCCTACGTGACGATGCGGGCTTTGCGGATAATGCCCTGCGGCAGTGCCTGAGGGGCCGGACTGATGACCACGTATTTCACGTTCCGCATGGGGATGATCACGAGCTGGCCCTCGACCTCGGCCATGAACTTGTCCGATTCGAGGCTTTTCTTCACTTGGCTGGCGAAGACCTGCGGGTCCTTGCTGCCCTGCCGCGGCCAGACGAGCTTCATGTTCGAGTTGTCGAGAAAATAGAACGTTGCGTGGCGGAGATCCGTGTCCATGAGAAGCTCCTTTCAGGAGTGATTTTGTACCATGATAGTCGAAAAACCGTCATGAATCAAGCGGGTCGCGGCTGGATGCAGGACGGAAGGCCTGTGATCGAACAGAGGCAGGGCAGAGAGGGCGGATCACTGCGCCGACGGCGTTGCAGCGGACCGCTTCCGGGGTGAGACGTCATCGATGACGTTGAAGGGAAGTTCCAGGGTCCTCTTCATGATGCCTATCAGGCCTTCACCGACGGCAGACGGCGGGAGGGGCGTGACCTTGGGTTCCTTGAAAGGTCCATGGACGCGGACGGGGACCGTGACCAGGGTGCCGCCCAGGATATTCCCAAGCAAAGGGATCTTTTTCACCACGGCATCGACGGTCTTGAAGGGGGCGATGAGGAACGTGATATCGAGCCGATCATTGACCAGGTCGACATCGCCGTTTGCGGCAAGGTTCATGAGCGGGCTTTTGATGACCCCTTCGGTGACCGTCAGCGTCCCGCTGTTGACCGTCCCCCGGATACCGAAGGTATCGTAAGGGATGCCGTTCTGTTTTGCATCAGCAGCTTTGTCACCCAGAAGGTCGTTAATCCGCTTGTACCGCAGGATGGGTGTCACAACAACGTCGTTATTCACGCTGCCGTTCTTCGCCGCAAATGCGATCTTCCCTCCCAGTGACCGCATAAGGTCCTTGTTCGGTCCCGCTCCCGCGATACGTCCGGTCAGGTCGAACTTTCCTGTTATCTTGAGGTCCGATCCGGCGAGGCACAGGAGCGTCGGGGCTAGTTCCTGCTCCTTCGCTGAGACGTTCAGTGACAGGTTGCTTGCTCCCCGGGAGACAACACCGGTCCCAGCGATGCCGATGCCGCATACCGCTGTTTCGCGAATGTCATAGCGCATACCGTCCTGGTCGAGCAAGATCGTTCCGCGCACTGGCTGGAAAGTGAACCGCTTGCCGCGCAGCGCGTCGACATCCACCCGGAGCGTTCCCCGGATCGGTATCGCTCGTTTCTTTGGCGTGTCTCGTTCTTCCCCCGGTTCCTTCTCCGTTCCCTCGCTCTTTTCCTTCGGGAGAAAGAGCTCCCGTAGATCGTCCCATTCGATTACCCGGGAAGTCAGGTCGAGGTCCAGGACCACCCCGATATCACTCGCAGTTATTGTTCCGGAAAAAACGCCCTTGGAACTGCCCAGCGTGATCGCCGCAGGATCCAGCTTCACGTCTCCGTCCCGGGCGCTGAGCATCAAGCGGTCGATGGTAAAGGGGACCTTCGATTTCCAGGGAACGACCATCTGCTCCGTTTCGAATACTCCTTCCGCGGAGGCGGCGGCAAGATGGTCCAGGGGTAGGCGCACCTTGAGGTCCCCCTTCATCCAGCCGAACGGGAACAGCTCATTTCCAAAGAGGTCGTCGAGGGTCTTTCGGGTGAGATTGCCGGAAAAGGAGAGGTCCACGACTCGCTCGCTCATTTTCAGGGAAAGGTTCGCCCGTGATTCTTTATCGTGAACGGCAAGGCGCTTCAGAAGGATGTCGCCGGGAGAGATCCGGATATCGAAGTCGAGCGCCGGACCACCTTTGACCGTCGCGCGTCCTGCTGCCTGGAGCGTTCCGGGTACCCAGCGGATATGGGTGTCCGAGAGGTTGAGGGGCGCCCTTGGTGTCAGCAGGGGAGAGAGTGATGCGCTGTCCCGAAGCCACTGCACGGTGTTCGGACCCGCTGTTCCCGTCAGGTCGAGGTTCACTGTCCGAGAGGTCGTAAGATAGTTGTCGATCCTGCCGGACAGGGAAACCGAGAGGTCGGCGAGACGGGCGCGGGCACCGGAGAACGTGAACGTGCCAGGGAGCGCCTCGATCCGTTCTACGGACAGAATAACAGAACCCATTGGTATGCCGGGAGCTTCGATCGTGCATTTTGCATCTCCCCCGAGGCGGAAGGACTCCTGGAGGGGAGGACCCGACGAGCCTATTCCTTTCTCTTCCGGAAGGAAAGCAACGCGGCCATTCAGGTCCCGCATCGTCAGCGTCATTTGATCACCCCGCATTACCGTCAGCCTGCCTTTGTCGATGACGATGATGATGCCGGGCATCTTCTTCGCTGCGACGGCGAGTACCTGTTCCGGTGAGCTCTTCGGACCCGAGGCCGGTCTTTTCTGCTTCCGGACCGGTCCCGGTGCTCCCGGCAGGAGGACGGTCACCCCGGGTCGTTCGAGATGCACCTCGGTGATCTGGAGGTCCCCGTGAATCAGCGGCAGGAGCGCGGGATAGATATCCAGTGAGGACAGCGCTGCAGAGAAGGTCCCGGGGACCTCGATTTTCAATTTGCGAAGGACGATGCGCGGACGGGGCAGGATCGAGAGGGCAACGCGGTCATAGGTCAGGGTGCCGCCGAGGTCCCGGGAAATGGTGCTTTCGATCTTTGACCTGACCAGTTCCGTGTTGACGAGCCGCGGCAGGAGCATTGCGGCAGTGACCAGCAGGGCCAGCAGCGCGGCACAGACGCCGGCGGTCCAATACAATATCCTTCTTTGTCGCTTCATGCGGTCTGATCCTTTTACCAGCTGGTAAAAGCCATTTGTATGATTCTCCCGGAGCAGCCGGGCGATGGTGAGGAGATGCCCCGGGGAATGTCGGGGTTTCGTTCTTCGCTGTTGTTTAACTACCGGGGAGAGAAACCCTTCGCCGCAGCTAATTCAGGGGATGCCCAGCTTCCTGAGGAAGTGGGCGACCAACACGCCGGACAGCCACACCATGCCGGTGATGCCGATCGTCGAGGTGATCGCGTAGATCATCTTCCGGACAGGCGGATGGTTCGCCGGTTTGATGGAGCGGATATAGACAAGAACACTGAAGCCGAGGCCGAAGAGAAAGGAGAACGTTTCGATCATGTGCCCATGATAGTGCAGCCGCCGGAGCTTTGTCAATGGCGCGGTCGAGGAATGCTATGCAGAAGAAAAGGGCCGATAGGAAACCCTGATGATGGTGAACACGGCGTCACCCTTCGGCCGCCTCACGGCTACCTCATCGCCTTCGGTCTTCTTCATGAGCGCCCGTGCCATGGGGGCGTCCATGCTGATGTATCCCTTGTCCGAGTCGGACTCGTCCGGTCCCACGATGCGGTACTCCGCGCGGCTCCCGTCCTCGCCCTCGAGCCTGACCCAGGCGCCGAAGAATACCCGGGTCTGGTCGCTCGGGACGGTGTCCACTACCACCACGTCCTCCAGACGGCCCTTCAGGAAGTGGATGCGGCTGTCGATCTCGCGGAGCTGTTTCTTTCGATAAATATACTCTGCATTTTCCGAGCGGTCGCCCTCGGCCGCGGCCGCGGCAAGCGCTGCTGTCACTTCCGGCCGCTTCTCCTTCCAGAGATAGGAGAACTCGTCGGTCAGCCGTTTCTTTCCTTCGGGAGTGATGTATTTTGATCCAGGCTTTTGCGGAATGCGGTATCTGCTCATAGGATGTTTGTGTACTGTTCCGGGTACGATGCGATGAGATGCGGCCGCCAGATAAAAAATATAGCGGGACCCTGGTCTACAGGCCCCGCAGGAGCGGTGCATCGGATTGTTCCCCGGCCGGTCTATGTTGTCGGGGCGAGAACCTTGCCTGCAAGCTCTTCCACGAGCGCCCGGACCGTCACAATCCGGTCGACCCGCGACGCATTCGTGCCGACCGTGAAGAGCGGCTCTTCCTTGTCGCGATTATAGCCTGCCGAGCTCAACAGACCGTTGCAGATGCAGAAGTGGTGCTCGTTGCTCTCCTTGGCCGGGCATTTGGTGTACTTCCCGTCGGCGTCCTTCAGGAGCACGTAGCCCTTGTCGCACTTGGGTTTCCTGAGATGCGAAAGCGCGGAAACATACATCGGCGACTGCTTTATGACGCGGAAGGGGAGGCCGCAGGGCGAACCCGGATCGGTCGCGACGATAATGTCCTCATCCTTCGACGCCACGACTGCCTTCTTATACTCTTCGGAAGCGCTGCTTTCTTCCGTTGCGAGGAAGCGTGTTCCCATCTGGACGCCCTTCGCGCCCATGTCGAGGAACCGGCGGATGTCGGCGTTCGTGTAAATGCCGCCGGCCACAATGACCGGGATGTCGCCGTACTTCTTGGCCATGTCCAGGACGGGCGGCAGGAGGTTCTCCAACTTATTCGCATCAAGGTCCACCTGGTCCATCCTGAAGCCGAGATGTCCGCCGGCAAGCGGGCCTTCGAGGACAACCGCATCAGGCCGGTAACTGAGCTTTTCCCATTTTTTGCAGATGAGGTCGAGCGCCCGGGGCGACGAGACGATGGGGATCAGGGCCGTTTCCTTCGGCGGCTGGATACCGGGGAGGCCCATCGGCAGGCCTGCGCCGGAAATGATCGCGTCCGCTTTTGCGTCCAGCGCTCCGCGGACCGATGCCTCATAGTCCTTTGCCAGCGCGCACATGATGTTGATGCCGGCAAAACCGCCATGGGCCTTGGCAAGCGTCACCTCATGGTACGCGGCCTGGTATGCATCCATCTTTTCGTTGTCCCGTTTGGTGACGACGCGGTCAAGGCAGGCGCTCGAGACGATGCCAAGCCCGCCGACAACGGCCACTGCGCGGGCCAGGGGATAGAGCGAGACCCCGACTCCCATGCCACCCTGGACTATGGGTATCTTGAGGGTCAAGCCCTTTATGGTAAGTTGCGGCAGCGAATGTGCAATATTGTTCAAAATTACCCCTTAATAGGCAGAAGGAACGCTTGGCAGGCGAAACAGTGCACAAGAGATGTGCAAACGTTGCTTTCTGGAATCACACCATGAAAGTGCGTATATATAATACACGTTATGCGCCACATTAATCAAGCAAAATATGCCGTGCCCCAACGGTTTCCCCCGGTGTAAGGCTCCGGTTTCATAATAAAGGCGTGAAAAAGGTTGACATTTTACCATGACCGGGCTATTATAAATTGTAAATAAGCATGAGTTTTTGTTGAGAGGGAGACTGCAAAAACTATTAAGTTTGCAGTCTTTTTTTTCACCAAAAACCCACATTCTACGGAGGGGCACATGGCCAAGAAGCTTTATGTAGGGAACTTGTCGTACAACATGACCGAAGATGATCTGAGGGAGACGTTCGGCAAGATCGGAGAAGTACTTTCGGCTAAGATCATCACGGACAGTGAGACCGGCCGGTCAAAGGGCTTCGGTTTCGTCGAGATGGCCAATGATGAGGACGGTGACAAGGCCATCGCTTCCCTTAACGGAACATCGCTTCTGGACAGGACAATCACGGTCAGTGAGGCCAGGCCGCAGAAGGAGCGGCCGCGGTCTGGGTTTGGCGGTGGCGGCGGCGGGCGCGGTCGTTCCGGCGGCGGTGGCTTCGGCGGCGGAAGGAAAAACAGCAATTGGAGATAAAGGTTGACGGCAAGGACATTGAAAAGGCGATCCGTGTCCTGAAACGGAAGATCCAGCGTGACGGCATCTTCCGGGAGCTGAAGAACCGGAGGTTCTACGAAAAACCTTCCATCAAGAAGAAACGGAAGCGGATTGAGGCCCAGAAGCGGAGACAGAAGACCCTGCGCATGAGCAGGCAGGGTGGGAGCACCCGCTCCGGAACCCGATCTTAGGCTTGTAGACCGTCAACCGACATGATCATAGTAAGAGAGGGACGTCAATCCATGACGTCCTTTTTCTATTTGCCGGCCAGGTGGTTCCGGCGGCTTACGGAATGCGTATCGTACCGGCATCTGTTGTCTTTCCCCGGGGAATATGCTACTATTCACCGTCTTTTCCGCGTCGTATCGACTGAAGCGCCAGGAGGGGAGCGATCGACATGAAGCGCGCTTTCAGAGGGGCCCTCTATGCGGTTCTATTTCCCGGCGCCATGCTGCTCATGGCTGCGGCAAGCCCGCAAGATGGTCTGTCGCATTCGGAACTGCATCTGGCCGCCCAGATCGGGTTTGAAGCTGATGTTCTGCTGCTCGTGAAGGAGGAAGCCAAGAGCCCGATCCACCGGCTGAGCGGGTATGATGAGGAAGGGTATCAGATCATGGCGAATGGAATCGTGATCTCGGTACCTTGGAGCAGGTCGGACCAGGTCCTGTGGTCGCTCCGGGAAAAGCTGAAGCCGCGGAATTATATGGCCTTTCAAATCGAGATAAATAATTCCCTCAAGGTCGACAGGATCGGAATCATCAAGGGAACTGACCCGTACGAAATCCTTCGGATCATGCACACCAATGGCGACGACGATGACGTGAGCCACGAAGACGTGATCGCCAAATTGAAGCAGTGGGAGAAGCGGATCCGGTTTGAGATCGTCGGCGCCGAGAATGACTGGGTGGAGATCGAATTTAGGACCATGCCCCAGGACCTCAAGGTCTTCGCCGATGATGTTTACGAGTTCAGTCCCGATACGGTGGATGAGGGGACGGGGAGTCTTGCCGAGTTGATCAAGGATATCAGTGCGACAAAAAGCCTGGTGTTGTGGTGGGACTAAGGAAGGAACGGGGTAAAAAAAAGCAGGCGGTAGAAACCGCCTGCCTAAGATAAGTACATCTACGAATTCATGGTTCCGCTCGGGATAATAAATCAGCGGTATGAGATTACTTCGCAGCCGGGGCTGCAGCAGCCGGAGCTTCGGCCTTCTTCTCCTTCTTGGCCTTCTTCTCCTTCTTGGACTTCTTCTCCTTCTTCGCAGGAGCCTTCTCCTCAGCCTTCTTCTCGGCCGGGGCCGCCGCCTTCTCCTGGGCGAACGCAACGCCGAGGGTCAGAGCGAACATAACTGCCGTGAACAGAGCAATCATCTTCTTCATGTGGTTTTCACCTCCTTTCGTTTATTATGATGCAGTACATTACCAAAATCGTCCGTGCTTGTCAAGTCAATATCGTTGACGATCCTGAAGCTGTTCTGTCTCGTTCCGGCCCGGGCCGTCCTGCCGGATAACCTGGTGCGCCCATCCGGCCCTGGAATACCGGTATTGACAAACCATGCGCTGCCGGTTAATTTTCTTTTATCCTTTTATTGGCCCGCATCTTGTGCAATAATAGACCCGGCTGTGGGGATTTGGTTTAATCCGTCAAAAGATAGTTCCCGTTGACCTCATGAAGGTATCGCAAAGAAAGAACGCCATCAGGCTGGTAATCCTGGTCGGCCTGCTGGGGCTTATCGCTTTCATCCATTACCGCCTGGAGGGTGTGGCGCCCGGATGGCTGCACAG
>JAFNGD010000328.1:0-6429 GCA_017885365.1 Nitrospirota bacterium | reverse complement strand
GAGATCTTTCTTTTCCTCCTGATCGGCGGGACCACTGGCATCCTGAGCCAGATGGAGCGGAACCAGCGAGGGCGATATGAACAGGCCCTGGTCAGGCTCGACGAATCCCACCGGAAGCTGAAGGAGCAGACGGAGGTCCTGTTCCAGACCGAGGAGCAGCTCAGGCGTGCTGACCGGCTTTCCGCGCTGGGAGAGCTGTCCGCCGGCATGGCCCACGAGATCAGGAATCCGCTGGGCTCCATCAAGGGCGCAGCGGAGATCCTGAAGGACGATTACGGCCCGGACGCCCCCAAGCACGAGTTCATCCAGATCCTGCTCAAGGAAACGGACCGTCTGAACCAGATCGTCCAGGAGTTCCTCACTTTTGCGCGGCCGAAGCCGCCAGAACTGAAGCAGGAGGATGTCAACGAGGTCATTGAGTCCGTCCTCACGTTGACGGCGCAGCCCGCGCGGGCGGCGCGTATCGCCGTAGAGAAGAGGCTCGACGGGAGCATCGGGAAACGGGACCTTGATGCCGGGCTGCTGAAGCAGGCCTTCCTGAACCTTGTCCTGAACGCCATCCAGGCCATGCCGGATGGCGGCACAATGATCGTGACCAGCGCGCGGAACGACAGCGGTATCGAAGTGACTATCTCGGATACGGGAGCGGGGATCTCCCCGGAGAACCGGAAGAAGCTCTTCAGCCCATTCTTCACCACCAAGCAGGACGGCACCGGGCTGGGCCTGGCCATAACGTTCCGCATCATCCAGAACCACCACGGCGTTATTGACGTCGACAGCGTTCCGGGGAAGGGGACGACATTCACGGTCAGGATCCCGGGAGCTTGAGAAAGAGTCCGCTGAGGATGCGGAGTGAGAACGGAAGGAATGAAGTCAAGAGGTCAGGATATTCCGTATGTTCGTTCGTTTTCGCCCGTGCTCCCCTGCGGATCGCATGGACGGTCAAATCCGTGTACATTCGTATCGATCCTCGGCAAAGAGCAGTTGGTGTTTACTGAGTATCGGTTGTACTATCCGTGCCTGGCGGAGCATAGGCTATGAAAAAACCTTCTGTCCTTCTCATTGATGACGATCCCAGCCTCAGACGGGTGATCGAGTACAGCCTGGTCGAGAGCGGCTACTCCGTGCTCCCGGCAGCGAGCGGGGAAGAGGGGCTTGCGCTCTTCCAGAAAGGGCCCTGTGACGCCGTGATCACGGACATCACCATGCCCGGTATGAGCGGCCTGGAGGTGCTGGTGAAGGTACGCCAGGCGGACCTGAACGTTCCGGTCATTGTCATCACCGCCTACGGGACCATCGNNAGCAGGGGGCCTTCGACTATATTACTAAGCCGTTCAATCGCGACGAGCTCCGCATCACCCTGGAGCGGGCGCTCAAGATGCGGCACCTGGAAAAGGAGAATGTCCGGCTCCGCGCCGAGGTCATTGACCGGTACCGCTTCGACGCTATCGTCGGCGACAGTGAGAAGATTCGGGAGGTCATCGCCCTTGCTGGACGCATTGCCCCGAGCGATGCCACGGTCCTTGTGACGGGCGAGAGCGGAACGGGCAAGGAACTTCTCGCGCGGGGAATCCACTACAGCAGCGGACGCGCGGAGGGGCCGTTCGTCGCCGTGAACTGCGCGGCCATCCCCGAGAACCTCATCGAGAGCGAGCTCTTCGGACACGTGAAAGGGGCATTCACCGGAGCGGTGCGCGACCGGGAAGGGAAGTTCGAGCTGGCAGACGGCGGTACGCTCTTCCTGGACGAGATCGGCGACCTGCGCGTCGACCTGCAGGCCAAGATCCTCCGCGCGCTCCAGGAAAGGACGATCGACCGCGTGGGCGGCGTGAAACAGGTCGACCTGGATGTCCGGGTGATCTCCGCAACGAACAAGGACCTGGAACGGGAGGTCCGGGAAGGGAACTTCCGTGAGGACCTGTATTACCGCCTGAGTGTCGTGACCCTGCAGATGCCGCCCCTCCGGGACCGGAAGGACGACATTCCTCTTTTGGCTGAGCACTTCCTGAGGAAATTCAGTCCCGGACCGACTGTACGGCTCGCGCCCGACGCGCTCGCCCTTCTTACCGCCTACGGATGGCCGGGAAACGTGCGCGAACTGGAGAACGTCATGGAGCGGGCCTCGATCCTCAAACGGGGCGATACGATCACGCGCGAGGATCTGCCCGAAAAGCTCAACCGGAAGGCGACGGGGGCCTCCGAGGTCCTGCTCAATCTCCCCGAGGGAGGGCTGTCTCTCGAGGAGCTCGAGAAGGACCTTATCATGAAGGCGCTGGAGAAGCACAAGGGGAACCAGACCCGCGCCGCCGAGTACCTGCGCATTACGCGTCCCACGCTCATCTACCGGATGGAAAAGTACGGGCTCAAGTAAAACGCTGTTTCACGGTGCGTTCACCGTGCGAAAAATCCTTCACCTTCTTCGGTCAAAGAGGTATGATAGTTCCGCTGCATCTATCTTCATGACCTTCAGGAGGCGGAACATGGCAACGAAAACGCTCAAAGTACAGGGAATGACCTGCAATCACTGTGTGATGCGGGTCGCCAAGGCGCTCAAGGCGGTCCCCGGCGTACAGGACGCCAAGGTCGACCTGCAGAAGGCCGAGGCGGTCATCACCTACGACGAGGCTAAGGTCTCGGCTGAGAAATTCCCGTCCGTGGTGTCGGAAGCGGGCTACAAGGTCGTATGATCGGCGACGATGCTTGACAATGCTCCGGAGTGACAGTATAATTTCCCCGCTTTCTCAAATGTTTTCTCAGCGAGCATGACGTCACAGTGAAGAGAGGCACATGGACCCCGTAGATCAGTGGAAATATATCCTTGTCCGGAAGCGAAAACGGAAGCAGCTCCCTCTGGATATCGAGCATTGTTCTCCCATCACGCTCCGGAACATCATCCTTGATGTCCACACGCCCTCGGCCGTTCTCGACCGGATCGCCCAGGTCTATTCCGATGACGAGTATCTCCTTAAGGACCTTGTACGCTGTCCGAACCTTGACGAAACGACCCTCGCCTTCATCGCGCTGACCGCCTCCGACGAGATCAAGAGCTTCATCTCCGGTACGCGTGTCCTGGACCTGGTGGTGGTCGAGGTACCCGCGACGGCAGTCGCGGTCCCGGGAACGGGAACAGGGAAGCCCAAGGAAGCGCCCGGCAAAAAGAAGCTCAACGTCATCCAGGCCGTCCAGAAGATGACGAGCCCGCAGAAGATCAAGCTTGCGCTCTCGGGAGGAAAGGAGGCGCGGGGCCTGCTCATCCGTGAATCGAACAAACAGGTCTCGACGGCGGTCCTGGCAAACCCGAGGATCACCGATGGCGAGATCGAGTTCTTCGCCAAGTCCACCAACCTGAGCGATGACATCATGCGGAAGATCGGCACCAACTCCGACTGGACGAAGAAGTATTCCGTTGCCCAGGCTCTCGTGTACAATCCCAAGTGCCCGGCCGGGATAGCTGTCGGCTTCGTCAGCCGGCTGACCGACAGGGACCTGTCCATGCTCGAAAAGAGCCGAAACGTCTCCGAAGCCGTGCGCTCGACCGCCCGTCAGCTTGGCATCAAGCGAAAATTCAAGAAGTAGGGCCCCCCATGGCGCTTCTTTTCCCCGCTCCTGCTCGCTTCTACCCCGAACCAGTCAGGGAGTCATGATGCAGCTTTACCACCGATATCTCACACCGATCCTGTGCTTTCTTGTCTTCACATCAGGATGCTCGCGAACACGTACCGTGCAGAAGACCGAGAACATCATGGGTACTCAGGTATCCATCACGGTTGTGGCGCCGACGGCTGAGGAGGGCGAACGGGCTGTAGACGCCGGCATGACAGAGGTCCGGCGGTTCGATGCTATGATGTCGCTCTACAAGGACACCAGCGAGATCACGAAGGTGAACCTTGCCGCCGGGAAAGGACCGGTCAAGGTCTCTCCCGAGATGATCGAGGTCGTGAAGCATGCGGCGACGATCTCAGAGCTCTCGGGCGGCGTGTTCGATGTGACCATCGGACCGCTCGTGGTCCTGTGGCAGATGCGTCTCAAGGAAGGGAAGGTGCCGTCGGATGAGGAGATCGAAGGGGTCCGCCCTCTCGTGAACTATCGGAACATCGTCGTTGATCAGAAGGCGTCGACGCTCTTTCTGAAAAAGAAGGGCATGATCATGGACCTTGGAGGCATGAAGGGATACATCGCCGACCGGGTAGCCGATCTCATGAAACGGCGCGGGATCAACAATGCCCTGATCGCGCTCGCAGGCGATATCTGGGCGCTGGGCAGACGCGAGGACGGCAACCCGTGGAGAATCGGTGTCCAGCATCCCCGGGACAAGGACAGGACCCTGACCGTTCTGGAGCTCAGCGACAAGTATGTCTGCACTTCCGGCGATTATGAACGGTTCGTCATCAGTGAAAAGAAACGGTATCATCACATCATTGATCCCCGTACCGGGAAGCCGTCGACCGGCGTTATTTCCGTGACCCTTGTCGGGGGGCAGGGGGCGGTCATCGATCCGCTCGCCAAGATCCCTTTCATCCTGGGCGTCGAGGAAGGCATGAAAATAGTCCGGAAGCTCGGCGTCGAGGCGATCATCGTTGACGAACAGGGAAAGGTCACAAGCACCGACGGGATCAAGATCGGCCGATGAATCCAGGAGCGAGCGCANNGCATTCCCCGCAGCTTGCTGCGGGAATAGCGAGCGATTAGGATAAAAGTTCTTCCTTGAGGATCGAAGGCTCCCTGCAGCTTGCTGCAGGGAGCTTCAACCTGCCATCATAGGGAATGAAGGGATTCGATTCGGGCATGATCCACCGCAGCTGCAATCTGGGCAGTTTTGCAATCTGTACCGGACCATGACACGTTTCATTAACGAATACCCTTATTATGCATCGTTTTACCTGTTTTCAGCGTGAAGCGTGGGTGGCTGGCGGCATTACCAGGCACCATGATTTTCTCTTATCTTGCAATGCCCTACGTAAAATCCCGCCTTTACCCAGGAAACAGAATAACCGGAAAAAGTCCTTGCAACTCCCCGTAAGATTTACTATAATTCACACTCTTGCCAGAGGGTGTAGTATTTCGCCATGACTATCGAAAAAATACAAGAGCTTAGAAAAAAGATCGATGAGATCGATGACAAGATCATTGACCTGCTGAATCAGCGGGCAAAGATTGTCATCGAGGTCGGCGATATAAAGAAAGCAGAGAAACTCGATTTTCACTCGCCCAACCGCGAGCGGGAGATCCTGGAACGACTGACCTCCCGAAATCAGGGGCCCTTCCCGCAGGATACGTTAAAAGCGGTCTACCGGGAGATCCTGTCGTCATCCCTTTCCCTGGAGCGTCCGCTCCGCATCGCCTACCTCGGCCCCCGGGCCACCTTCACCCACATGGCCGGCATGCAGCAGTTCGGCCTCGCGGCGCAGTATGTCCCGGTTGAGAGCATCAAGGACGTGTTCGGCGAAGTGGAGCGGGGCAGGGTGGACTACGGCGTCGTTCCTGTCGAGAACTCCACCGAAGGCGTGGTGAACTATACCCTCGACATGTTCATCGATTCAGACCTCAAGATCACCGCCGAGATCATGCTCGAGGTCTCGCAGAACCTGATGAACCGCTCCGGAAAGCTCGAGGACATCAGGAAGATCTATACTCATCCCCAAGTGCCGGGGCAGTGCCGCCAGTGGCTCGAGAAGAACGTGGCGGGCATTCAGATCCTGGACGCGCCGAGCACGGCGCGGGCCGCCGAGATGGCGAAGGACGACCCCGAGGTCGGCGCCATTGCCAGCGAGATGGCGGCGATCCTCTACGGCCTCCAGATCGTGGCGAAGAAGATCGAGGACAACCCCCATAACTTCACGCGGTTCATCGTCATCTCCCGGAAGCCGAAGGGGAAGACCGGCCGCGACAAGACCTCCATCATGTTCTCCATCAAGGACAAGGTGGGCGCGCTGCACAGCATGCTGACACCCTTCGCCGAGGCGGGCATCAACTTGAACCGGCTCGACGCCCGGCCGTCTGGCAGGCAGGTATGGGATTATGTCTTCTTCCTCGACATGGAGGGCCACATCGAGGAGCCGAAGGTCTCCCAGGCCATCGAGCAGCTCAAGAAGGACTGCATGTTCCTGAAGGTGCTGGGGTCCTATCCGAGAAGCCAGTAGTAAAGGTCATAGGTCACAGGTGATAGGTGATAGGTGATGGATCATGGGAACGTCACTTTGAGCGAAGGAGCAACGTCGGCATGATACCTGTTTCCGATAACATCAAGAGCATCTCACCCTATGTTCCGGGAAAGCCCATCGAGGAGCTCGAACGGGAGCTGGGGATCAGCGGGAGCATCAAGCTGGCCTCGAACGAGAATCCGCTTGGGCCGTCGCCCAAGGCGGTGGCAGCCATCCGGAAGGCGCTCGAAGGACTGAACCGGTATCCCGACGGCAGCGGCTTCTATCT
>JAFNGD010000327.1 GCA_017885365.1 Nitrospirota bacterium | reverse complement strand
CTCGTCGAAAAGGTGACGGCGTTCAAGCTCCAGACCCAGGCGCTCACCGAGGCCGACGCCGGCAACATCGTTGCGGCGACGAAGAAGTTCCAGGCAGCCGCCACGGTCCTCTTGAACCTGGGCGAGAACGAGCTCGCCGATGCCGTGGAGAGCGAGATCGCTGCGCTCAAAAAGACCGGTTCGCTCACCGCAGCAGGGACCAAGAAGCTCGAGTACGGCACGCGCAAGCTTACGCAGGCATTGAAATAATTGCAAAGGGCAGAGGGCAGAGCGCAAAGAGTTGAACGCTATGCTCTCTGCACCATGCGCTCTGCATGATCCTATAAAGGAGGACACTACCATGAAATGCCCAGAATGCCAGATGGAGTACATTGAAGGAGCGCTCTTCTGCGAAGAATGCGGCGCAAAGCTTAACTCCCTGAACGAACTGCAGGGAACGGCGATGGAGAGCCCGGCGGAACGGCTGGTGCTCGCGTCTCCCGACGGGAGCACGCTGGAGATCCCCGTAAAGGATGAAGTGGTTGTCGGCAGGGAGGACCCCATAAGCGAGGTCTTCCCCGATCTCGATCTGACGGGCTTCGGCGCTATGGAAAAGGGCGTATCGCGCAAGCACGCGGTCATCCACCGCTCAGGCGCGGACTATACCGTCGAGGACATGGGCTCCACGAACGGGACCTATGTCAACCGCAAGAAGGTCCAGCCGAATGTGCCGCAGGCGATCAAGCCAGGAGACGAGCTCCGGTTCGGCAAGCTGGCCTTCTCGCTCAAGGCTGCGTGAATAAAGTGCGAAATGCGGAATTCGGAGTGTGGAGTGAAAGGACCAAGAAGAAAAGAAGGTTCTTTAGTCCGCACTCCGCACTTGCCACTCCGCACTTAACGAAGGAGGGTACCATGCTGACATCCACGTTCAAAACAGTGCTGTACAGTATAGCAATCACGGTCTGCTGGATACTGACCACGGTCTACTACCTGACGTCTGCTTCTCATTGATGGAGGAAGGAGGTACCTATGCCCAGGCTCACCCATAAGACACTGCTCTACGGCGCGGCAGGGGCTTTCGGCGGATCGGCCTCCTGGGCCATTGTCCTGGCCGTGTCCCAGACCATGCGCAGCGGGCTCCTGACCGAGATGGCGCTCGGCTCGTTCGCGGGCATGTTCATGGGCGCGTTCATCTGGAGCCACGAGGCCATGACGGGAAGGCAGTTCCGCACCGCACTCGAGCGCGCGTCCTTCGGCGCTCTGGCCGGCATCCTGGGCGGAGGGCTCGGTGCGGGTCTGGGCAACACGGTCTTTTCCGTCCTCGGACGGTACGTGGCGGACCTGGGCGCGTTCCGGGCGTCCCTGGGCATTGCCCTCTCTGTGGCCCTGGGATGGGCGGTCCTGGGTGCTGCGATCGGCATCAGCGGCGGCTTCATAGTCCGCTCCCGGGAGCGCGCCGGGTACGGCCTGGTCGGCGGCTCCCTGGGAGGATTTCTCGGAGGCTTCCTGTTCAACGCCCTCTCGGCGACGAATATCTGGTCCGCTCTTGCCGGTCTGGTGCTGCTGGGCCTTTCCATCGGCGCTTTCATCAGTCTCGTCGAAGAGGCCTTTGTGTCGGCGAAGGTGAAGGTGATCAAGGGACGGCACCTGGGAAGGGAGTTCCCGCTCCTCAAGAAACTGAGCCTCGTCGGCCGCGACGACCGCTCCGATATCTGCCTTTCCGGCGCTGAAGGCGTTGCAATCCAGCACGCCGGCATCCGGCGAGACAACGGTCATTTCATCATCGAGACCAACGAAGAGGGAAAGCCCGTGTACGTGAACCAGAAGATGACGCGGAACAGCAGGCTCGCCGACGGCGACGTCATCCGCGTAGGTAGCATCCTGCTCCTGTTCTCCGCGGTCAGGAAGGCCGTGGCGATCGCAGCCGTGACTTTCATGCTGTACCTCTCCGTGGCGGCAGGCAGTACGGCACTGGCGGCCGGACCCGCTTCAGCTCAGATCACCCAGTTCGACCTGAGCGAATTTCCGACCGTAAAAGCCTATGTCTCCGTGCTCGACGGGGACGGCAAGCCGGTCCGCGGTCTGAGCAAGGAGAACGTAACGCTCAGCGAGAACGGACACCCTGTTGCGGTGAACGCGATGCAGATGACCGGGACGAAGGGCAGACGCGAGCCTTTGAGCCTTTCCATCGTGGTGGACCGGAGCGAGTCCATGGCCGGTGAAAAGATCCGGCATGCAAGGGAATCGGTGGACCGTTTTCTTACGCTCATGGAACAGGGCGATCGGGCAGCGCTCATTTCCTTTAGCGACCACGTGACCATGCTCGAACCGTTGAACAACGACCGGGATAAGCTCCGCGCGGCCGTGCGGGCGATCGAGCCCGGCGGGCACACGGCGCTCTACGACGCCGTGGCCGCCGGCGTGGCATCGGTCCAGGGCGTACCGGGCAGGCGGGCAGTGATCGTCCTGACCGACGGCATCGCCAACCGCGGAGCCCTCGACATAGACCAGGCCATTGCTGCGGCTGCCAAAGAGTATGTCTCGGTCTCCGTGATCGGCCTGGGCAAGGACGTCCGGGCAGCACGGCTCGAGCGGATCGCTACGGAGACCGGGGGTTCCTACTTCTTTACGCCCTCGTCCGCCGGTCTGGCCGAGGTCTACGATACCATCGGCAACAGGATCCGGAACGAGTACGCCGTCACCTTCGTGACCGAGAAACGGGCCGCGTACCTCCGGAGCCTGTGGCTCACCCTTGCTACAGGCCAACATGCAACGCGTTCCTATTTCCAGCCCCAGTCGTCGCTCTTCGGCGCCGGCGGCAAGCTGCCCCCCTTGGCCTTCGTCGTGCCCCTCGCGAGCATCCTGGGGCTTGTGGCTGTTTCCCTCCGCAAGGTTGAGCGACAGTATGAGACCGGTCATCTGAACCTCGTGCGCGGCACCGGCACGAAGAAGGACATCGACATCAGCTCCCCTGTTACGATCGGGAGGGACGGGCGGAACACGCTCGGCCTGTTCAAGGACAGCGGCATCGACCAGCAACACGCCGAGGTCGTCCGGGAGAGCGGGCATTACATCATCGAGGACAAGGGCTCTGCTGCCGGGACCTACGTGAACAAGACCCGCATCGCGGGCAGGCAGGCGCTCCAGGACGGCGACGTCATCACCGTGGGCAACGCCACCATCGTGTTCAGCGAAGAGACCCGGCTGACCTGCGCTTCCTGCGGGAGCAGCCTGCGTCCGGGCGCGAAGTTCTGCGCGAAATGCGGGCACAAAGGAGCATAAGATCGATAACCTTCGACACAGATAACGGCGGATTTGACTTCTGAAGAAGCATGATCAGTATTTTGCTGTATCCGCCCTTATCAGGTTCTTAATCAGCCTTGATCAGTGTCAAAGATTATTCCTGTTCTGGTAGTGAAAGGTCGGCATGTGTTCATCGGATAAAGCTGTAAACCTTTGACACAGATAAGGACGGATATGACTTCTGAAGAAGAATGATCAAGACTTTGACGTATCCGCTCTTATCAGGATCTTAATCGGCTTTGATCAGTGTCAAAGATTATTACTGTTTTGGTTGTTGCCAGAGAAAGCACTATGACCAGACTGCTGAAAAATAGATACGAGATCATCGGCCTCCTCGGCACGGGCGGAATGGGCGCCGTCTACAAGGTCGCTGACCGGGACCGGAAAGGCAAGGTCCTGGCTGTCAAGGAGCTCCGGTCCGCTGGGCTTTCTCCGATAAAGGCGCAGGAGGCCCTCAGCCAGTTCCAGACCGAGGCCAGGATACTGGCTCGGCTCACGCACCCGAACCTTCCGAAGGTCCATGATTATTTCAGCCTTCCGGGCAAACACTACATTGTCATGGACTGCGTGAAGGGAAAGACGCTGGACACCATACTTCGCAGCAGCAAAGGGCGGCCCGTGGACGAGCGGCTGGCCCTGTCCTGGGTGCTCCAGATCTGCCGGGCCATGCAGTTCCTGAGCGTCCAGAAGCCGCCGGTCGTGTTCCGCGACCTCAAGCCCTCGAACATCATGATCGATCACGACGGCCGTGTGAAGCTCATCGACTTCGGCATCGCGCGGTTCTTCAAGGAGGACAAGGACGGGGACACCTTCGTGTACGGCACGCCGGGCTACGCCGCCCCGGAGCAGTACGGCACGGGCCAGACCGACGTGCGCTCCGATATCTTCTCCCTCGGCGCCACCCTGCACCACTGCCTTACGGGAAGGAACCCGGCGATGAGCCCTCTCGACTTTACCGACCCGAGAGCGCTCAATCGGAAGCTCAGTAAGGGAACTGCGCGCATCATCAAGAAGGCGCTCGATCCGGACATGCACAGACGGTATCAAACTGCCCGGGACATGAAACAGGCCGTTCAGAGCGCGCTTCGGAACATCGAGACATTGCCGCGAGGCGTAGACAGCATCATCTATGCCGATTCAGGAAGGCCCATCACGCTGCCGTGGTGGAAGAAGACCAGCTGGGTGAGCATTCCCGTGATGGCGCTCGGGTGCAGCGGGACAACGGGTACGCTGTCATCCGATGACCGTTGGCTCAATCCCCGGCCCAAGTCCTTCAGCCACTGTTCGTCGCAACTCCTCTTCCGCGTTGACGGAGCGAAGCTCAGAATGGGCAGGGAGTACCGCCCGCGGATCACCGTGCGCACCGATGCCGGCATTCTCCGGCCGCAGTTGTCCTTCAAGCGGCCCTGGCCGTGGATGCTGATCGAGGCAGCGGTCATCGCGGCGGCTCTAGCGGGGTTGTTCCTGATGAGGTAGGTAAAAGACTTGCTGACGAGAAAGTTCCGCTTGCTGAACAGGCCCTCTCGTACAGGGGACATCATCATGAGCGTTATTGAAGCTCCCTGCAGCAAGCTGCAGGGAACCTTCGATCCTTAAGGAAGTATCGTTATTCTAATCGCTCGCTAACCCCGCAACAAGCTGCGAGGAATGCGCTTGCTCCTGGATTCAACAGCCTATTCGTGCTTCTCCCCCCATTGCGCCACGCAACAGAGATAACAACTTCCCCCCTATATCCGAAAAGATCTCGGACCCGCACCGCGCTCTCCTGCACTGATCCTGTACAATGACTCGTATTGATCTCCCGGAACCAATAATCCCGCACTGAAGGTTATGCCCACCCTTCTAAATGATAAATACATATAAATACAATATGTTATATGCCTATTCAATAAATAACAAATAATACTTGACAAAACTAATATAATTAGTTAAGCTGTTTATCATAGAACTACAAAGGAGGGACCTGCCATGAAAGATCGACTGAACAAGCTATTTGCCGCGCTGTTTACTCTATTTATCGCCCTGATTATGGTAGGATCATTGCTCGGCTACGCCTATGGAGGTCCCGGAGCCATCGGTGGCGGATATCCGGCAACGGACCAGACCCTGATCAATGAAAAGACCGGAGAGTTGGGAAAGGACATCGACGGACTGGTCGGTGACGGCCACGCCCCCGCACTTTCTGAGGACGGGGCACGGGTCGCCTACTATGACGAAAACTATCAGATCTGGACGGTGGATGTGAACGGAAGCGGGCGTAGGCAACTCACAACAGGGTACTTCGATCTGCATCCGTCCTGGTCACCGGATGGAAAAAAGATC
>JAFNGD010000326.1 GCA_017885365.1 Nitrospirota bacterium | reverse complement strand
TTGGTATAGTTCGCCTGGGCCTCGGCCATGCACTGCTCGAACTCGCGGGCAAGCGCCGGGTCCTGCTTGATGCTCGGCGGGATGATGTAGTCGAACTGCTCGGCCTTGACGTACCGCTGGCTCTGCTGCGAGTACGACGCCAACCGGTGCCGGACCAGCTGGTGCGAGCAGGCCCGGGAGATCCCGCCGATGCCGAACGTGAACGAGATATGCTCGACCGGCGAAAGGTGGCCGATCGCTGCCAGCTTCTCCACGAAGGCAGCCTGGTCCTTTGCCTCGATCTTCTGCTTCAGCTCCTCCACGCCGGACGGGCTGTAGCAGAGCTTCGCGGCCATAGCAACGACCTCTTCCGGCTCCGGCGTATGCCGGAGGAGAACCACGTTCAATGCCGCTTCAGGCATCGTTCACCCCCCTGCATTGCCTTGCCAGGAACGCTACCGTTGTCCGGCCCGCTGCATCGTCTTTACCTATATATATTGGATATCACCTGGTACAGCGAGGAACGCTATTATATAAAGAGGTGCGGAAATGAGTCAAGATAAAATATGGCGGTGATGACATATTTTTCTTATAAGAATATGCTATTCGATCATAACTGCATGAATTTGCAGCTAAATGTATCGATTCGGACTATTTGAAGCTTTGATCGTCGGCAGGGAACGTCCCACTCTCCACTTCCTGTTTATATTCCTTCACCGCCCGGAGAGCCTGGTCCTTGAGCGCCGCATACCGTTTCACGAATTTCGGGGTAAAACGATCGAAAAGTCCGAGGACGTCGTGGATCACGAGCACCTGTCCATCACAGTGCGGGCCGGCGCCGATGCCGATGGTTGGGATGGAGAGAATGCTTACGATCTCTTTGGCGAGCGATGACGGAACAGCCTCAAGCACCACACTGAAGGCGCCGGATTCCTGAACAGCGCGGGCATCGGCCAGGATCTTCTCCCGAGCCGCTTCGTCCCTGCCCTGCACCTTGAACCCGCCAAGAGCGTGAACATGCTGCGGTGTGAGGCCGACATGTCCCATCACCGGAATGCCGGCCGCGACGATCGCTCGGATGGTAGCGGCAACGGACGTGCCGCCCTCGAGCTTCACCGCCTCGGCGCCTGCTTCTTTCAAGAACCGCCCGGCGTTCCGCACCGCTTCGTCGATGCTCGCCTGGTACGACAGGAACGGCATATCGCCGACGACCAGGGCGGTCTTTGTGGCGCGGGCGACCATCCGCGTGTGATAGATCATTTCATCCATGGTCACGGGCAGCGTGCTGTCAATGCCTTGCACCACCATGCCGAGGGAATCGCCCACAAGGGCAATGTCGATCCCCGCCTCGTCCACGATCTGGGCCGTGGGAAAGTCGTAAGCCGTGAGCACGGTGATCTTCCTGCCCTCGGCCTTCTTCTTATATATATCGGGTATGGTGATCTTCGGCATGGGAGTCTATTCGACCATTATTCCCTTCGCTTCCGCTCGATCGCATCACGCATGGCATCGGGAGAATATCCCCGGATGACGATCCCCTCGACATCGACGACCGGAACCCCGCGCGAACCGCTCTTTGCCATCATCTCCTCGCGCTTCTGCGGATCCTTCTCAATATCGTGTTCGACCAGGCTAATGCCCATCCCGCGCAGGAACTCCCGCGCCTTGTTGCAGTAGGGTCACCAGCTGGTCTGGTACATGATGACGTCGATGGCTCCGTACGACCGCTTCGGATCGCCGTCGATCGGCCCACGCGGCCCGGCGACGGCAGCAGCAGACCACGCCAAAGCAATGCAAAGTACGATGAATGCTGAAAGACGCTTCATGCCGTTATACCTGCGGCCGCGGATACAGCCCGGCCGCCTTGACGATCCCTTCCATGGCGCTTTCCCACTCGATGGCCTGGATATGCACGCCCTTGACGCCGGGGATCTCCAGGATCTGGTGGATAAGCTCCACGGTGATCTTGAGGCCTTCGGCTTCCTGCAATTCTCGCATTTTTTTCTTATCGTCGCCGGCGGCTTCTTTCGCCTTGTTCATCCGGTCGATGAGCGGCTTCGGCACTGTCACGCCGGCAACGGAGGCGTCCATGTACTTCAGCATCATTGCGCTGCGCGGCACGATGATGCCGCCGAGGATCGCCGTCCGTTCGTGCAACCCCAGGTTGCGGGCCTTCTCCATCTGAGACCTGAAGATCTCCACGTCGTAGATCCCCTGGGTCTGGATGAAGTCGGCCCCTGCATCCACCTTCTTCTTGAGGTTATAGGGCCGGAAATCCATGGGATCTCCCATGGGCGTCCAGGACGCGCCGATGAAGAACTTCGGCGGGACGTCGATCTTGTCTCCGCCCTCCTGCAGGCTTTCGTCGCGCATCTTCTTCATGATGCCGACGAGCTGCGTCGTGTCCACGTCGTAGACGTTCTTCGCGCCCGGGTGTCCCTTGAGCTTGCCGGCGGCGCTGAACTTCTGGTGGTCGCCGGCGATGCAGAGACAGTTCTTGAGGCCCAGGGCAGCGGCGCCCAGAAGGTCCGCCTGTATGGCGATGCGGTTCCGGTCCCGGCAGGTCATCTGCATGACAGGCTCAAGCCCTTCCCGCAGGGCGATGACCGCGGCCGCGATGCTCGAGATGCGTACCACGGCCGTCTGACAGTCCGTGATGTTCGCTGCGTCGCAGAACCCCTTCAGCTTATGGGCCTTCTCGACGACCTCATGGGGGTCGGCGCTCA
>JAFNGD010000325.1 GCA_017885365.1 Nitrospirota bacterium | reverse complement strand
GCAGCCATCAGCTGATCGCTGAACCTTGACTGCTGCATGCTGAAAACCGAGGGTCTAGAGTGAAACTCTGCATCATCTTTCCCCCATTGCCATTCGGCTGGACACCGGTGGCGCCGCCGAGCCTTGAGTATCTCGCAGCGCTCACCCGNNTCAGCATCCTGACGCCGACCGCGGTGCCGGGGTATCGAATCGCCGAGAAGCTGCGGGCACGGGGGGCCAAGGTCGTGTTCGGCAACATGCATGCTTCCGCCATGCCGGAGGAAGCGAAACAGCATGGAGATGCCGTGGTCATCGGCGAGGCGGAATCGGTCTGGCCCCAGGTCCTGAAGGACTTTCGGGCCGGCCAACTTAAGCCATTTTACCGGGGTGAGCAGATCGAACTGGATGACCTTCCCACGCCGCTCTACGGATTACTGCAAGGCAAACGCAAACACCAGTTCCGGATCGTCAATACGTCGCGCGGTTGTCCATATAACTGCACGTTCTGTTCGGTCAAACCATTCTACGGCGGGAAAGTGCGGTTTCGGCCTATTGACCATGTGGTGCGCGATGTGGCCGCGATACCTGAGAAGATGTATATAAACGGCGATGAAAACATCTGGTGGACAGGCACGGAGCAGCGCGCCATCGATCTGTTCACGGCGCTCAAGGGAAGCAAAAAAACGTGGATGGGCTTCGGCAGCCTCCGCCCGGTGCTGTCGCCCGCCGGGAACAGGATGCTGAACGCGGCCCGAGAGAGCGGTATGCGGACCGTCTGGGTCGGATGGGACGCTATATCCGATGATAGTTTGAAGGCATACGGAGCCGACGGGAAGATCGGGCTTGACCGCGAGCGGGCAGTGCGCACAATCAGGGAACACGGAATCGACGTATCGCTCTTCTATATGCTCGGCAGTCGTGAGGATTCCCTGGATGATTTCAAGCGATCCGTAGAGCTTGCCGACCGGCTGGGCGTGAGCATGCACCCGTCCCTGGTCGTGCCTTACCCGGGAACGCGGCTTCGCGAGCAGTATGAACCCTATCTCTTTAAGGATATGGGCTGGGAATATTATACCGGCGCCTACGCATTGTTCGACCATCCCGATCCGGTCATGACGCCTGAAGTGCGGGAGGAGCTGTTTTACGAAACCTCGTTGGAAGTGCTGCGTCTGGGAAGGGTGCTGCGGCATATGTTCAAGATCCCGAGGGCAGGTTTCCCCGAAGCGCACATTTTGTCGCTCATGAACCAGATCCCGGTGCGGCATGGATATAAATTAGCCTATGAAAAATGGAAGGCTACCCGGGATATGGTGCGGGAAAAAAGACGGGTCAGATGATCCCGCTGCCTGCTCTATAGCCTGTTGTCCTTTTTTTGTGCGCTTCAAGAACGTCGAACCTGCATTCTTTGAGCAATAAGTAAGCAATTTTTATTATGGCATTGTTGTCCTCTTTGGTGTAAATGATGGCGGCGTAATAATTGCAATTTCTTTATGCTACGTACGTCATAATGAATTGCCCCGGAGGTTATCACTTATGTCCATGCAGTCTATACACCCCATGACTTCATCCGAAGCCGAATCCGAGCGCCATCACCTGACCCAGGATGTCCTCCGGTTCATCTCGGCCGGCGTTGACGCCGAAGTGCCAGACTTTAACGGCTACTGTCTCAGGATGTTCGCCCTCCATTATCAGGTGAACGCCATCTTTCGGGAGTTCTGTGATGCCAAGAAGGTGAAGCCCGGCGACATCTCACGCTGGCAGGATATCCCCTTGGTGTACAATGACGTCTTCAAGACGCACCTCGTTGCGTCCTTTCCGCTGGAAAAGTCGGTCATGGCCTGTCTCACCGGCGGGACCACCAGCCTTACCCAGCGCGGCCGCATTTTCCGGGATGAGGACGGCAAACGCCTCGTGTTCGCAGCGAACCGGATGATGACCGGATCGTATCTCTTCCCCGATTTCAAGGAAGGTCATCGCTGCCGTATCCTGATCCTTGCACCCAGCCCCGAGCTCGCCCCCTCCATGGGCATGGCCATCGGGATGGACCAGACGCGCCAGGCCTTCGGCACACCGGACAGTCAATTTTTGCTTGGAAAGTCCGGAATCGACGTCAGCGCCCTGATCAAGGCCCTGCGCGAGTCCGAGGCAAGCGGCGTTCCGGTTGCGCTTATCGGAGCAACATCGGCATATGTCTATTTCTTCCAGGCCTGCCGCCGGAAAAAAATGTCCTTCCGCCTGCCTCCCGGAAGCCGTATTTGCGACGGAGGCGGCTACCGCGGCCGGTTCGGGGTTGTGACCCGCGATGATTATTATGCCATGGTGCAGGAGATCATCGGGATCCCCGGATCACATTGCGTCAATGTCCTGGGTGAAGCCGAGACTGCGACCAACCTGTTCGATGATTCCCTGCGGCGCTGCGTTACAGGCCTGCCTCCCAAGAAGCGCACAAGGCCGGTGCCCCCGTGGTCGCGCGTGCTGGCCATGAGCATAGACGATCTCAAGCCCCTGCCTGATGGGGAGGTAGGGCTCCTGGCGCACTGGGACCTGGCGAATGTGCCCACGGTCCTGGCGGTGATCACCGACAACCTCGGCTACACGACAGACAATGGGACCGGCTGCGAGATGGTGGGCCGCGCCAAGATCGAAAGCGGCAAGGTCTCTCCTCTGCCTGATGAGGAGCGCACCGCGGGGGCGATGGGAGATTCAGCAATCTTCCGAATGTTGGAAAGATACGTGAACTTCTCGATCGAGCTCAAGATGCTGACCGCCAAGGACCCGAAGATCGAGCCGAGCGTGCGCGAGGAAATCGAAGCCAGACCGGGCTCGGTCGCTTCTTGCCCGCAGGTCGTGGACGAAATCCTCGTTGCGCAGGCCGATGCCGAGGCCGCAAAATTGAGGGATGATGCCTTGAACACCTTTAAGGACCAGACCGACCGGCCGCTTGATTGGTACAAAACCAAGGCGGAGGAGCAGGTGCTGGCCGATCACCCGGNNCCCCTCCATCCCGGTAGAGGTCCGGTCATGTCCGGCTGTAACAAGGAGATTTTACATTAAGTGCCTCCCTGCAGGCAACGACAGGAGGCATGGCAGCAGAAGAACGCATGTGGCTGGTGTCCCAGATGAAGCAAACGATGATTGTCCTCATTCTTGTCTTGCTGTACGTGCCTGTCGNNTTTATTCATGATTTTGCCGCAGGTTGCTGGGCAGCGACTGTGCTTGCCGTATATCGTCTGGAGAAGGTCATTCTCGGACCTGAATCTCAGGATGCCGTTAACACGCTGCAAAAGGAGTTCTTTTATATCGGCATTGTATGTATATTCATCGTTTTTGGAGCTGGTGCGGGGAGAACTTTTACGTATATCCCTGATGTGTACGGAAAAGATGCTGAAGCATCACGAAGAAAGATGTTGATCATCAAACATGCAATACTTTTAGTCGTGTTCGGGCTGGGTACGTTCTGGCAGTACACAATGACGTTTCATCATTAGCGCTCCCTCAACCCTGGCTGGTATTTACAGCATATGCACTCACCACGGTCCGTGACGTGAATAAAGTCCCCGTGGTGAACCGGATCTTGTTCTTGCAGACCCTAGACTGTGCGTTTCTCTGATGTTTCAGTTGATTTACAGAATTAATTTGCATATTATGAAGACCTATGAGCAGGATTAAAAAAATACTGTTGATCACCCCGCCCTACCATTCCGGTGTTGTCGAGTCGGCGGGCGTATGGATGAATGTCGCCTTTGTCTATCTTGCCGGCAGCCTGCGGTCTGCCGGGTATGAGCCGGTCATATACGATGCCATGAGCTACTGGCACACCTATGATGACATCCGTAAGCGGATCGAAGCAGAGAAGCCTGACGTGGTAGGCACTACGGCGTTTACCGCTGAGATCGTGGATGCCCTCAAGGTCCTTGCCCTGGCCAAGAAGGTCGATCCCCGGATCATTACCATCATCGGGAATGTGCACCCGACCTACTGTTATGACGAGATCCTGACCAGGGCGGGCAATCCCGTAGACTACATCGTCATGGGTGAAGGCGAGGAAACGGTCGTTGATCTCATCAACTGTCTTTCCAGCAACGGCGATCCGTCCTCGGTGCGGTCCATCGCTTTTGCCCGGAATGGCTCTGTCAGTGTCACCCCTCCCCGTCCCTTCATCAAAGACCTGGACAGCCTGCCCATGGCATGGGACCTCGTGGACTGGCCGATCTATACGTACAAGCCCATGGAGAACTCGGTGCTGGCCATTGTCAGCACCTCGCGCGGGTGCAGTCAACGATGCAGCTTCTGCTCCCAGCAGCTGTTCTGGCAGAGGAACTGGCGGGGCCGGAGCCCCGAGAACGTCGTTGCGGAGCTCGAACACCTGCGGGACACCTACGGCGTGAACGTGGTCATGTTCGCCGACGAGACGCCGACGCTTGACCGTAAGCGATGGGAAAAGATCCTCGACCTGTTGATCGAACGGGACCTGGGCACCAGGATCCTTATGGAAACCCGCGTTGACGATATCCTCCGTGACGAGGATATCATGGAGAAGTATAAAAAGGCCCATGTCGACCATATCTACGTGGGCGTCGAGGCCACGAATCAGGCCATGCTCGACATTTTCAATAAGAACATCAAGGTTGAGGAGTCCAAGCGCGCTATTGATCTGATCAATGCCCAGGATATCGTTTCCGAAACATCCTTTGTGCTCGGTATGCCCGATGATACAGCGGAAGGAATGCGTAAGACCGTGGAATTGGCTAAGTTCTATAATCCCGACCTCGCGTTCTTTCTGGCGATCGCGCCCTGGCCTTATTCCGAGATCTACCCCAGTCTCAGGGAGCACGTGGCAGTCTTTGATTACGGCAAGTATAACCTCGTCGAACCGGTCATCAAACCAAAGAACATGACCCTGGAAGAGGTGACGAAGGAGCTCGGCATGGCGGCACGGGATTTCTACATGCACAAGATGAACACCCTCGATGCCATGAGCCCGAGAAAGAGAGAGTTCATGATAAAGGTGGTCCACATCATAGCCACAAGTTCCTACCTCGCCAAGACCATGCAGGGTGTCATGCCGAAGGAGATACGCCAGATGCTGGAAAAGATCAAGGTCTGACCTGCACGCATCCAGTACAACGGAACGAGATGCGCCAATCCCTGCCACGACCCGGAGAGCTGGAGATAGTCACGTCATCGTCCGATTACCGGCATCCATAAGAAATCCAAAGGGCCGCCTCCCGAAAGGAAGCGGCCCTTTTCTTTTTTGATACTGGCGCATCCGGCTGGACAGAATGGCCGCTATCCGATATACTTCTTTTCATATCCTATCTTTCCTCTTCACCAGGACACGATTCATGGAACTGCTGAACGATTTCTTGGTCTGCCTCATTCCCATCATGGTCGCGCTGGACGCGCCTGCGACGCTCCCGCTCTTCGTGGCGATGACCGAAGGCATCAAAAAGCTCGAGCGCCGGGCCATCATCCGCCAGTCCATCATCACGGCCTTCCTGGTGACCATCGGGTTCGTCTTTCTGGGAAGGGCGGTTTTTCGCGCGCTCGACATCATGGTCGAGGATTTCATGATCGCCGGCGGCATCGTGCTGCTGATCATCGCCATCCTGGACATCGTCAGGGCTGGTGAGAAAAAGACCGTGGTCTCCCCTACCTTCGGCGTCGTGCCCTTCGGGACGCCGCTCATCGCCGGCCCCGCCACCCTCACCACCACGCTGGTGCTCGTGGGAAGCTACGGATATACTGCCGGTCATCCTTTCGCTGGTCGTCAACATCCTGCTTGCCTGGCTCATTTTCGCCCAGGCCGAGCGCATCATCAAATTCATGGGCATCGGCGGCACGCGCGCTTTTGCCAAAGTCGCGGCGCTCCTCCTCGCTGCCATCGCGGTCAAACTAATCCGGAGCGGGATGTTCAAGTTGATCGAAGGATAGGAGAGGAACGTGATGGAATATCCAATGAGGGATACTTCGACGACCAAAGCACGGGACCGCCGTGTTCACATGGCGAACGAGCGGACNNCGTGGTGGAGAAGTTCTCCCTGTTCGTGAAGCAGCTGTCGTACTATCTCGGCAAGGAGGCTTCGCCCCCGACTCCGGGATATTCGTCGGTGGTCGGCGTCATCCTCGTCGGCCTCGGTGCCGTCATGGGTGTTCTCGCGTATATCCGGTACCGTTCCGTCGAGCGCCAGATCGAGAACGACAACTA
>JAFNGD010000324.1 GCA_017885365.1 Nitrospirota bacterium | reverse complement strand
CGATCCTGGGGAGCATTGATTTCATATTGGCGGACCTGGACCGATGAAGGAGAGACTATGACACACCCTCTCCCCGGCGGGGAGAGGGCCGGGGTGAGGGGTTTTGAAACGGCCAAATATCGATAAAAGCAGAGCACTCCGGAGAACCCAGACGGAGGCAGAGTGCAAGCTATGGGGATTATTGCGAGACCGCCGTTTGAACGGCGTCAAGTTCAGGAGACAATTTCCCGTTGGCAGGTTCATTCTCGATTTCTATTCACCCGAATATAAATTGGCAATTGAAGCTGACGGAGGACAGCATTTTGAGAATGGCATCGGAATTGATTCTGAGAGAGATGCGATGCTTTCGACCCTGGGTATAAAGACCCTGCGTTTCAGCAATAGGGACATCCTTCAAAACATCGAGGGGGGTCTGCGAGATCATCCTAAGAACAATAAAATCCGAGGAGCCCCCTCACCTTGATCCTCTCCCCCTGGGGAGAGGAGATGAAAGCTTATGCTGACTGAAGAAGAAATACAGGAGATCACCGCCGAACTGGCGCACTGCGAGCGCAAGGAAGCGGCGAGCATCGAAGCGCTCAGGATCGTGCAAAAGCACCGCGGCTGGGTATCCGACGAAAGCATCCATGACATTGCCGGCCGGCTCGGGATGACGCCGGCAGAGCTTGACGCGGTCGCCACGTTCTACAATTTCATCTACCGGCGGCCGGTGGGCAGGCATGTCGTGCAGATCTGCGACAGCATGGTCTGCTGGACCATGGGATACAACCCCCTGTTCGAACTGCTCAGCAGGAAGCTCGGCATCGGGTTCGGCGGCACGACGCCGGACAACCGGTTCACCTTGCTGCCGGTCGCCTGCCTCGGCGCCTGCGCCCGCGCGCCGGCCATGCTGGTCGACGAGGATCTGTACGGCCCCGTAACGCCGGAGATGCTGGAAGGGATCCTGGAGAAACACAAATGATTTTTGACATGGATAAATGCACAGAGAACATCGGGCAGGAGACGAAATCACCTTTGACACAGATAAGTGCGGATTAAAGTCCTGATAAGGGTTGATTACGACCTGATTTCTGATCACATTTTATCCGCCTTTATCAGAGCTTTTTATCAGCCGTGATCAGTGTCAAAGGTTATGGTTTGTGTAGGACAGAATGTTCGGATGAGAGACGAACCTTTGACACAGATAAATTCCGATTAAAGATCGGATAAGTGCGGATAGATCGGTCAGGTCTACCTCCTGTTGTATCCGCCTTTATCAGGCTTTTCATCCGCCTCTTCCGTGTCAAAGGTTATCGTTCGTTAAGGCTCTATCATGGAACGCCCTTTAACCCAAAATATCCGCCCCGGTCAGGAGCCCCTTGCTCTCGCGGAATATGAGAAGGCCGGCGGCTACCGGTCCGTCCGCAAGGCGCTGGCCATGGCGCCCGGGGACATCGTCACGATGGTCAAGGCCTCGGACCTTCGCGGCCGCGGCGGCGCGGGCTTTCCGACAGGCATGAAGTGGGGCCTGGCGCCTCCGGTCAGCAATGCCCCGCAGCCCCGGTACTTCGTCGTGAACGCCGACGAGATGGAACCCGGGGCCTTCAAGGACCGCTTTCTGCTGGAAGGCGATCCTCACCAGATGATCGAAGGGATCATCGCGAGCGCCTTTGCTGTTCAGGCGGAAAAGGCCTATATCTTCCTCCGCCGGGAATATACGCTCGCCGAAAAGCGGCTGCACAGGGCCATCGCCGAGGCGCGCGAAAAGAACTATCTCGGCGCCAACATCCTGGGCTCCGGATTCAACCTCGAGCTCCGCATCCACACCAGCGCCGGCAGGTACATCTGCGGCGAGGAAACGGCCTTGATCAACGCGCTCGAGGGTAAACGTGCCATGCCCCGCGCCAAGCCGCCCTTTCCCCTGGTCTGCGGCCTCTGGGGCAGGCCCACCATCGTCAATAACGCGGAAACGGTCGCGAACATCCCGCACATCGTGAACAACGGGCCCGGCTGGTACAAGGCCCTCAGCAAGACCGCCGACGGCGGGACGAAGATCTATGCCGTGTCCGGCAGGGTGAAACGGCCGGACGCCTGGGAACTGCCCATGGGCACCACCATCCGTGAGCTGCTCGAAGACCACGCGGGCGGCATGCAGGACGGCTATGCCCTTCGGGGCCTGATCCCGGGCGGGGCCTCGACCGAATTCCTCACACCGGACCATCTGGACGTGCAGATGGATTTTGATGGCCTTGCAAGAGCGGGAAGCCGCATGGGCACCGGCACCATCACGGTTCTCGATGACAAGACCTGTCCCGTGGGCTTCGTGCACAATATCGAGACCTTCTTTGCCCGGGAATCCTGCGGCTGGTGCACGCCCTGCCGCGAAGGTCTGCCGTGGATCGTGAAGCTCCTCGATGCCATCGAATGCGGCCAGGGGGAGCATGATGATATCGCCATCCTGGAGCAGCAGTGCAGGCTCCTGGGACCGGGCAACACCTTCTGCGCCCTGGCGCCCGGCGCCGTCGAGCCGCTCCAGAGCGCATTGAAGTACTTCCGCGAGGACTTCGACCGGCACATTCGCGAGAAACGATGCCCATTGAAATAGCATTTCGCCACAGAGACTCAGAGACACAAAGGAAAGGCTGGATTCATTTACCGCAGAGGACGCAGAGGAGATCAACGTTTGGTTCATGTTCTTAAACCTCAAGAAAAGTATCTGACGCTGCCGTTCTCCGTGTCTCCGTGCCTCCGTGGCTGAATTTGGACCTATCATGATCACGATATTCATCGACAACCAGCCCCGCCAGGTCAGGCCTGACCAGAACCTTCTCCAGGCGTGCCTTTCCCTGGGGTTCGACCTTCCCTACTTCTGCTGGCATCCCGCCCTGCATGCCGNNTGAAGCAGTTCAAGGACGAACACGACACGCGCGGAAAGATCATCATGTCCTGCATGACCCCGGTGACCGAGGGTATGCGCATCTCCGTGGACGACCCGGAGGCCAGGGCGTTCCGGAAGGGCGTGATCGAGTGGCTCATGCTCAACCACCCGCACGACTGCCCGGTCTGCGACGAAGGCGGCGAGTGCCACCTCCAGGACATGACCGTCATGACCGGCCATACATATCGCCGCACGCGATTCAGGAAACGCACGCACCGGAACCAGTATCTGGGCCCGTTCATCAATCATGAGATGAACCGGTGCATTCAGTGCTACCGGTGCGTCCGGTTCTACCGGGACTATGCAGGGGGACGGGACCTGAACGTCTTCGGTGCCCATGACCACGTGTACTTCGGCCGGCATGAGGACGGTGTGCTCGAAAGCGAGTTCAGCGGCAACCTGGTCGAGATCTGCCCCACGGGCGTGTTCACCGACAAGACCCTGAAACGACATTACACCCGCAAATGGGACCTCCAGACCGCGCCGTCCATCTGTGTGCACTGCGGTCTGGGATGCAACACCATCGCCGGCGAGCGCGACCATTCCCTGCGCCGGATCGCGAACCGCTTCCATCACGAGGTGAACGGCTATTTCCTGTGCGACCGGGGCCGTTTCGGCTACGAGTTCGTGAACAGCGACAAGCGGATCAGGAAACCTCTCGCCGTATTACCCCTCTCCCTATTGGGGAGAGGTCAGGGTGAGGGGGATCTCCAGCCTTTTGACAAAGAATCCGCTCTCGCTCACGTCGCCGATATTCTTTCCCGGAGCAAGGGCATTATCGGCATCGGCTCGCCCCGCGCATCGCTGGAATCCAACTTTGCGCTGCGCACGCTTGTGCGACCGGAGAACTTCTACTCCGGCATGTCCGATGCGGACCATGCGCTCGTCTCCCGGATCATTGATATTTTCAGAGGAGGCCCTGCCCGACTGTCTTCCCTGCACGATGTCCGGAACGCCGATGCGGTGCTGGTCCTGGGTGAGGATTTGACGAACACGGCCCCCCTCCTTGCCCTCTCCCTCAGGCAGTCCGTGCGCCGGAAAGAGCTTGATGCAGCAGCGAAGCTCAAGATCCCCCCATGGCAGGATGCAGGCGTACGGAACGCCGGGCAGGGCGCAACAAGTCCGCTGTATATCGCCACGGTCACCAATACAAAACTGGACGACATCTCGACAAAGGCCTATCAGGCCGCTCCCGACGATATCGCACGGCTGGGCTTTGCCATAGCCCATGAACTGGACCCCCATGCGCCTGAGGTCGCGGACCTGAACGCGTCGGCCGCTGCCCTCGCATGGGAGATCGCTCACAGTCTCAAGGACGCCAAGCGGCCGCTCATCGTCTCCGGCACAAGTCTGTTAAACGAATCCATTGTAGCGTCCGCGGCCAACGTGGCAGCGACCCTCGCCAGGAGCAACCGTTCCGTATCGATCTGCTATGCGGTCCCTGAATGCAACAGCATGGGCTCCGGCATCATGGGAGGAAGGAACCTGGGCGAAGCCTTCACGGTCATGCAGGACGGCCTTGCCGATACCGTCATCATCCTTGAGAACGATCTCTACCGCAGGGGCGATAGGACGACCATCGACGCGTTCCTGGGCAAGGCAGAACATATCATCGTCCTCGACCATCTCGTCAACGCAACAACAGCACGCGCAGACGTCGTCCTGCCTGCAGGCACCTTCGCTGAATCGCAGGGGACGCTGGTGAACAACGAAGGCCGGGCGCAGCGATCCTATCAGGTGTACGTTCCTCAAGGCGATATTCAGGCAAGCGGAAAATGGATCAATGATATAATGAAGGCTGCCGGGAGACCGGCAATCGGAGGTTCGCCGTCCTTCGACGCACTGGTGAAGCAGATGGCATCGGCCTTGCCAGTCCTTGCTCCTGTCGCGGACATAGCACCCTCTGCGGAGTTCAGGATCAAGGGATCAAAAGTCCCCCGCCAGCCGCACCGATACAGCGGGCGCACCGCCATGCTTGCACATACGAACGTGCATGAGCCAAAACCGCCGGAGGACCCGGATTCTCCCCTGGCATTCTCGATGGAGGGCTACGAAGGCAGACCGCCTTTGCCGCTCATCTCGCGGTACTGGTCGCCGGGATGGAATTCGGTCCAGGCGCTGAACAGACCACCCTTCGCGGAGGCACTGCCTCCTGACAGCGCAGATGCGGGAAGGCTGTTCCCGGGTCCGGGGCCCTCGGGGCCGGCGAACTATTTCGACGGCGTTCCCGCGACCTCTACGGCAGGGCCGGGTACCTGGCTCCTGGTCCCGCTGTATCACCTCTTCGGTTCCGAGGAGCTGAGCATACATGCCCCGGGCATTGTATCGCTTGCAGCGGGACCCTATCTCGCCCTGGGCCCTTTCGATGCGGAACAGCTCAATGCGTCTCCCGGGGACCTGGTCGATCTACTGTCCGAAGGCACACGGCTCCGCTGCCGCGTGGCCATCGTACCCGGCCTGCGGCCGGGCCTGGCAGGCTTCCCGTCCGGGGTCCTCCCTCTCCGGGGCACGAACGGTCCGGTGTTCGGAAGCATTGTCAAAGGGTCATGATCATGCATGATGCCATCCTCCATCTCATCATCCTGTTCAGCGTGCTCTTCTCGGTCCTGACCGTCGGCGGGCTGCTGATCTGGCTTGAACGACGGCTTCTCGCTCTTTGGCAGTACCGCTATGGGCCGAACCGGGTCGGGCCGTTCGGCCTCCTGCAGGTGGCAGCCGATATGATCAAGGTGCTCACGAAGGAAGACTGGATTCCGCCGTTCGCCGACAAGGCGGTGTTCGTCCTGGCGCCTGCCATCATCATGGTCGCCGTCGTCATGTCCTTTGCCGTCATCCCCTTCGCCCCCGGCATCGAGGTCGTGGACCTGAACATCGGCATCCTGTTCTTTCTTGCCATGTCGTCGCTCAGTGTGTACAGCGTCGCCCTGGCCGGGTGGGCCTCGAACAGCAAGTACTCGCTGCTGGGAGGACTGCGGGCGGCGGCGCAGATGCTGAGCTACGAGGTGTTCATGGGCCTGTCGCTCATGGGCGTGGTCATGATCACGGGCTCCTTCGACCTGGTCGCCATCGTCGAGGCCCAGCGCGGCCAATGGTTCATCGTGCCCCAATTCGTCGGCTTCGTGGTCTTCTTCATCGCCGGCATCGCCGAGACCCGCCGCCTCCCCTTCGACCTTCCCGAGGCCGAGAGCGAACTGGTCGCGGGGTATCACGCGGAGTACTCGGGCCTCAAGTTCGGCCTGTTCTTCGCCGGTGAATACCTGGGCATCACGCTCATTTCCGCAATGTCCGTCGTGTTGTTCTTCGGCGGATGGCATGGACCGTTCCTGCCGCCAATCGTCTGGTTCCTGCTCAAGACCTCCGTCTTCATCTGTTTCTTCATATTGATCCGGGCGTCCCTACCCCGGCCCCGGTACGACCAGCTCATGTCCTTCGGATGGAAAGTGATGCTGCCGCTGTCGCTGGTGAACCTGGTGATGACGGGAGCAGTCATGTTGATGAAGGGATAAAGAAGGTCTTTGACACGGAAAAAGCGGATGAAAATCGGATAAAGGCGGATCGGTCCCTTGGTTTAACAACTAAGAAAAGTCTTATCATGCTTCTTCAGGCAGTTGATCATGCCTCTTCCGTGTCAAAGGTGGCAATTTTATTAGAATTATGATCAGTCTTCTCAGATCCATATGGACGGTCTTCGTGACCGTATTCCGGAAACGGGTGACAATCCAGTACCCCGAGGAGCGGCCGCATATCCCGCCGCGCTGGCGCGGCAGGATCATCCTTTCCCGGGACCCCGGAGGGAAGGAGCGCTGCGTGGCCTGCAACCTGTGCGCCGTTGCCTGTCCGGTGGGCTGCATCTCGCTCCAGGCAACGGAGGACGAGCACGGACGGCGCTACCCGTCCTTTTTTCGCATCAATTTCTCGCGCTGCATCTTCTGCGGATTCTGCGAGGAGGCATGCCCGACCTATGCCATCCAGCTGACGACGGACTTCGAGATGGGCGAGTATGTCCGGCAGAACCTGGTGTATGAGAAAGAGGACCTGCTCATCAGCGGCCCAGGCAAATATCCCGGATATGACTTCTACCGCGTCGCGGGACTGGCCGTCGAAGGCAAGGGCAAGGGAGAAGGCTTGAACGAAGAACCGCCGGTGGACGTAAAAAGCCTATTGCCGTGAATATGCAGCGAAAGGACTATCGAGCATCTTTGACACTGAAGGAGCGGATGTACACCGGATCACGGCGGATTAATTCATTGGATTAAGACCGAACAAGGCGCCGTGTCATGCCTCTTCAGGCTGTTGATCATGCTTCTTCCGTGTCAAAGGTCATATCGGGAATCTTTGACACTGAAGGGGCGGATGAAAACCGGATAAAGGCGGATTCATTGTTGTTCTGAAGATAAAGACTGCGACTTATCATGCCTCTTCAGGCTTTTTATCATGAATCTTCCGTGTCAAGGAACTTGATCTTTAATTATGAACCTTCTTTTCTATATGTCAGCCATCATCGCGGTCCTGGCTACTGTCCTGGTCATCACCCGGACGAACGCGGTGCACGCGCTGCTGTATCTCATCGTGTCGCTCCTGGCCGTGGCGCTCATCTTTTTTGTCCTCGGCGCACCTTTTGCAGCGGCGCTCGAGGTCATCATCTATGCCGGCGCCATCATGGTCCTGTTCATCTTCGTGATGATGATGCTGAACCTGGGCAGGGTGACAGCGCAGCAGGAATCGCTGTGGTTGAAGCCCGGCATCTGGCGAGGGCCTTCGCTCCTCTGCGGCATCCTGGCATTCGAGCTCGTATACTTCTTCGTAGACAGCAATGTTGAGGCCATGAGAGGCGCGACGATCTCTCCGAAGCAGGTCGGCATTACGCTCTTCGGCCCCTACGCGCTCGGCGTGGAGCTGGCATCCATGCTCCTGCTGGCAGGCCTGGTGGGGGCGTATCATCTCGGAAAACGGACAAATACCTGAGAGTGAGAAGTCTGGAGGTTGTGACGATGCGAATAGTTAAGGATCACATCCGGCTCCGTCCCGCCTTCGCACCTTCTCAACTTCCCAACTTCGAGGTTCCGCAATGATTGCAACGGTGCCCATGGAACACGGTCTAATCCTCGCGGCCATCCTGTTCTCGC
>JAFNGD010000323.1 GCA_017885365.1 Nitrospirota bacterium | reverse complement strand
AAAGCCGCAAAGGACGCAAAGAAATTTTTAAGACCTGTACCCCTTGCCACCGGACCCAGGACCCTGCTTTTTCGCCCTCGGATGCGCTTTATCGTAGGTCTCCATCAGCGCGTCGAGGTTCACATGCGTGTACCGCTGCGTGGTGGAGAGGCTGGCGTGGCCGAGGAGCTCCTGAATGGCCCGGAGGTCTGCGCCGGACTCCAGCAGGTGCGTCGCGAAGCTGTGCCGGAGCGTGTGCGGGCTCGCCTTCTGCGAAAGACCCAGCTTTTTCCGATAGTTACCTAAAATACGCTGAACCGTTCGGGCTGTCAAGCGTTTTCCTGATGGACCGGAGAAGACCGCCGCATCCTTTGGCGCGGACGGCTTCAGCGCGCGGTAGGCGTCGATGGCCTCGAGCGCTTTTTCGCCCACCGGCACGATGCGTTCCTTCCGCCCCTTGCCGCGGATGCGGATGAGACGGTCCTGCCGGTCGATGTCCTCGTGGTCGATCCCGATGAGCTCGCTGGCGCGGATGCCGGTGGAGTAGAGGGTCTCGAGCACGGCGCGGTCGCGCAGTTCGGACCCGTCCTCATGGCTCGGGGCGTTCATGAGCCGCAGGGCGTCGTCCACGGTGAGCACGGCGGGAAGGCGCTTGTCCTGCTTGGGCGTCGCGATGAGCCGCGCGGGGTTGCTCTGCAGAACGCCGGTGCGGTTCAGATACTTGTAGAAGGTGCGGATGGCGGAGAGCTTGCGGGCGAGCGAGGACTTCCTGATCCTGAGGCCGATGAGGTGTCCGAGGTATCTCCGGAGGTCCTGGTGGCTGATGCTCGCGGGGTCCGCATCGTCGACGAAGGCGGCAAGCTGTTCCAGGTCCGATTGGTAGCTGCGCTCGGTGTGGGGCGACACGTTCTGCTCGTTCCGGAGATGGCGAAGAAAGTCGGCGATGTGCTTGCGCATGCCAATACTGTAACGTATCACTCAAGGATTTGCAAGGGGAGAGGGTACTTCAATGCGGAGTGGGAGCGCGGAATGCGGAAAGGAGACTCTCGATGCCGGTATGACTGCGATGCCGTGCGAAACGCTGCCTATTCCGCTCCTGATTCCTGAATTCTGTCTCCTGACTCCTGCCCCTCCTGCTTCGGCGTTTCCTTGTACCCGCATTCCTTCTTGTAGCAGGCGATGTAGGGACCGGTCTTCTTGGAGTACTTCTCCGTCAGGAAGGGGGCGCCGCACTGCGGACAGGCGCGGGGCACGGGCTTGTACCACACGGCGAACTTGCAGTTCGGGTAGTTCGCGCAGGAGTAGAACATCTTGCCGAAGCGGGAGCGCCGCTCCACGATCATGCCGCCGTCCTCGGGGCAGGCAACGCCGGTGGACATGCCCTGGGTATGGTTGCACTCGGGGTAGCGCGAGCAGGCGAGGAACTTGCCGAACCGGCCTCGCTTGACCACCATGCCGGAGCCGCACTTGGGGCAGAGCTCGCTGGTGGTCTCTTCAGGCGCGGCCTCGACGNNCGCCGCTCTCGGTGCGCACGAAGGGTTTGGTGTTCTTGCAGTCGGGATAACCCGAGCAGGCGAGGAACTGGCCGTTCCTGCCCCACTTGATGATCATGGGCTTGCCGCACTTGTCGCAGTTGATGTCGGTGGGCGTCTGTTCCGCCTTGAAGTCCTTCATTTCGGCCATGGCGGCCGCGAGGTCCTTCGAAAAGGGTTCATAGAAGTCCCGCACTGCCGTCACCCAGGCAAGTCCGCCTTCCTCGATCTTGTCGAGCTCTTCCTCCATGCGCGCCGTGAAGGCAACGTCCAGGATGTTGGCAAAATGCTGCACCAGAAGACCGTTCACGAGCACGCCGAGCTCCGTGGGGTGGAACTTGTTCTCCAGTTTGTTCACGTAATCCCGGTCCTGGATGGTCGAGATGATCGCGGCATAGGTGCTCGGCCTGCCGATGCCTTTTTCTTCCAGCGTCTTGACGAGCAGGGCCTCGGAGAACCGCGGCGGAGGCTGGGTGAAGTGCTGCTTGGGGTCGAGCTTGATGAGCGAAAGTGCGTCGCCCTCGTTGAGCGGGGGGAGGACCGCCTCGCCGTTGTCTTCTTCGGACGGGGCCTGGTCCTCGGACCGCTCCTCCATATACACCGCCATGAAACCGGGGAACTTCACGACCGAGCCGGAGGCCCGGAAGGTGTAGGCATTGGCCTTGACGTCCACCGACGTCTGGTCGATGACCGCGGGGTTCATCTGGCTCGCCACGAAACGGTTCCAGATGAGCTTGTAGAGCTTGTACTGGTCGGGCTCGAGATACTGCTTGATGGCATCGGGCTCGCGCATGACCGAGGTGGGGCGGATGGCCNNGCGCTTCCTGGGCGCTCTTGGCGCTCTTGTACACCGGCGGTTCAGCGGGAAGGTACTCCTTGCCGTACTTGGATGCGATCAGTTCCCGGGCCTCCTGCTGCGCCTCGGCGCCCACGCGGGTCGAGTCGGTACGCATGTAGGTGATGAGTCCGACGGCGCCTTCCTGGCCGAGGTCCACGCCCTCATAGAGGCCCTGTGCCACGGCCATGGTGCGGCGGGAGGTGAAGCCGAGCTTCCGGCCGCCTTCCTGCTGGAGCTTGCTGGTGGTGAAGGGGGGGACGGGGTTGCGGCGGCGCTCTTTTTTCTCGACCCGCGCGACGGAGTACGCAGCGCCCTGGAGGCCGGCGAGGATCTGCTGTACTTCCTCGTTGTTCTTGACCCGGAGCTTCTCCTCGTCCTTCTTCAGGAGCTTGGCCTCGAACTGCGGCGGGACCTTCCCCTCGAGGAGCGCGGTGAGGGACCAGAACTCCTCGGGCTTGAAGGCCTTGATCTCCTCTTCGCGCTCGCAGATCAGGCGCAGGGCCACGGACTGGACGCGGCCGGCGGACAGGCCGCGGCGCACCTTTTTCCAGAGGATGGGGCTGATCTGGTAGCCCACGAGCCGGTCGAGGATCCGTCGGGCCTGCTGGGCGTCCACCTTGTTGGCGTCGATCTTGCCGGGCTGTTCGATGGCCTTGAGGATGGCCTTCTTGGTGATCTCGTTGAACAGGACGCGGTAGATCTCTTCGGTCTTGGCGGTCTTGGAGACCACCTCGGCCACGTGTGCGGCGATTGCCTCGCCTTCGCGGTCCGGGTCGGTCGCGATCAGGATGCGGTCGGCCTTCTTGGCCGCCGATTTGAGCTCGTTGACGACCTTGGCCTTGCCCTTGATCTGGATGTAGTGGGGCTCGAAGTTCTTGTCGATGTCCACACCCAGCTTGCTCTTGGGCAGGTCCATGATGTGGCCGACAGACGCCTTGACCGTGTAGTCCTTGCCGAGGTACTTGCCGATGGTCTTGGCTTTGGCGGGCGATTCAACGATGACGAGTGATTTCATAGGTCTACCTTGGTCTACCTTAAAGTATTTCGCCACAGAGGACACAGAGCGCACGGAGAAAAATAGGACCGGGGAAGCGGTACACGGCCCGATCGATCGTTCGCCTTGTCACCGTGTCCTCGTGTCTCCCCGTCCCCGCGTCAGTGGTCAGTTCCACACCGTACCCTTGTGGTTCAGCGCCGAGGCGAGGATATCCTCGTATCCCTGCTCGTCGGCGAACAGATCAAGGGCGAGCAGCGACTTCATATGGGAAAGCTCGATCCTTCCGGAGTGGAGCGACAGTGCCTTGTCGAGGAGCTCTTCCCGCTGCTCTCCGGAGATAATGCCGAGGCAGGAGAGCTTGGTGATGAACCCGAATGCCTCGATCGTGAAGCGGGAACGCTCCTCGGTGTTCATGGACCGCATGCCGTCCGACAGGGCAGCGGGCTCTTCGCCGGAGAGGCCGTCCTCCTCGTTCTGGGACAGGGTCTGCATCAGCGTCAGCGCGGCGTCGGCCTCCTGCAGGCGGTAACCGCTGCTCATGAGGGAGTCCATGATCTTCCCCTCGTTGCTGAACAGGTCCTGTTTGGTCTGCACCTGGTCCGTGATGAGCGAGACCAGATTCATGATGCGTTCGTCCAAATTAAGCTCCTGCTGGTGGCCACAAAGGCACTAAGTCACGAAGGGGTCCCGACGGTAACGTCTTTCTTCGAGCCTTGGTGACTTCGTGGCACTGCTTATGTACGGTCTTCCCTTACAAAATACTTCCCCGGGAGCTGTTTCGCAAGTCCTTTCAGCTCCAGGTTGATCAGTACC
>JAFNGD010000322.1 GCA_017885365.1 Nitrospirota bacterium | reverse complement strand
ACCTTTTCGGGCTCGGCCGGATCACCGGCCCTTCCATCGCCGTCATCCTCGCCGAAGGGACCGGCAGCTTTTCGTCCAGCTTCCTCATGGCGGCAACCTTTGCCGCCATGGCCATCCTGCTGACCGCATACCTTCGTAAGCCCCGGCATACAGCAGACAAAGAAAAACACCGCTGAACAGGACGTTCCGCGGCGTAAAGGGGAGTGCGCATTTGATCCCCGTCTGGCGTACATCGCTGATGCGCTTGGGAAGATCATCCCTTCCGTAGTTATTCCGGCGGCGGCCCGCCAGGAATTCGTTGACGCCTCTTCTGGATCCGATCGACGGCCGCCGGCGCCGGCGGCTTGTCCGCTTGCCCCGCAGGCTGCTGCACCTGCGGCGGTATTGGTGATGGCGGCATCCGCGGTGAAAAAGGCTGCGGCGCGTATTGCGGTTGCTGCGTCTGTGGCTGTGGCTGTGGCTGCTGCTGCGCTCCCTCTCCCGACAGCGAGACACGCCCCTCCACGCGGGTGGCCGTGTCAAGAATGACCACGAAGTCCTTGTTCGCCTCTTTGACCTTATACGTAGATCCTATCCTGTCCCCGCTCTTCACGATGAACAGCTCGCTCTCTTTGGACAGGAAGACCGTTGTGGCCTTTTCGATCACATATCCGAGATAGCGGAATTTCGCAAGGTCTGCCCGGACAAGATCGGCTGCGATCTCCTCAGCCGTCTTGACCGGACCTTCAGGCGGAGGAGGAGCGGTCACCACGACCGGCGGGGCCGGCTTCGGCTTTGGCCGCGCTGCGGGGTTCTGCATCCGGAAGATGTCGCGAACAACCCCCGGATAGGGTTCAGCAGACCGTTCAAGAAAGACGCGCAACGGATCGGCGGCCCCGCCGCTGCCCTGTGCGCCCGGCCTCACCGACGTGCTGGCGACTGTGCCGCGGGGGTACGCCAGCGGAGCGGACCGCGGCCCCTCCGCGGTCAGGAGGCGATAACCATTCACCAGAACGATGATCGCGATCGAGACGCCAAGGAGGAGTTTCTGCTGTTCTTTCGTAAATGTCATGAGATATCACCGGCCTTTTCTCTGCGACGCGGACCGCCTGTTCTTCCCGGCCTTACAAGGGCCGGTCACGGTGCTGTCCGGGGAAGACCTATAAGAGGATGATCAGCTGCACGAGCATGAGTACTATCACCAAATATTTCGAATCTACTCTCTTGATCGTATCGCTCTTGACATCGGACACATTGCCATCGCTGTCCTTGAACCATACGTACAGGACCTTCCTGCCGGCGCCCGCGCTTATCTTGTATTCGACATCGCGGTGGACCGCCTTGCCCTCCCGAAACGTTACCCATCCAGGGGCCGATGCAGCGGGAATGTCCGCCTGTTCAGAGATATAATATCCGTTGATGTTCTCTTTACTCGTAGCATATGCCGAGATCGAAAGATGAACGGTATCTCGATCGGTAATCGAAGCGCCTCGATTAATGAATTGCGGCGGTGTCGTATTCCTCACCAGCAGATTCACCGTCCACGTATACTGGGCCGGGGTCGGGTCGATATTGCCCGCGGCGTCGATCGCTCTGACGGCGAATGTGTGCCTGCCCTTCGCGAGGCCGGTATACGAAGCAGGGTTGGTACAGACCTCGAATGCCCCCTCATCGAGGGAACAACGGAATTTCGCTCCGGCCTCGGATGATGTAAACCGGAAGCTTGCCGTGGTCGAGTCCAAGGTGTCGTCCGGCTGGCCGGTGATCGCCGTGTGAGGCGGCGTGGTATCAAACGTGATGGTGCCGCTTTTCTTTGCAGAGACCTTGCCCGCTATGTCCCTGAACCAGACGAAGAGGGTCTTCACCCCCTCGCCGCTGCTCAGGGTATAGGGAACAACGGATGCATATTGTTTCGCCGGCGTCACCGCGACCCATTGCGGCTCGCCCGTCTCAGGGACCTCCGGTGATTCCGTTATTGCATAGGCCGCGATCTCGTTCTCGCTCTTCGCTGAGAGGGCCAGGGACACGGTGGCCGAATTGGTCGATACGATGCCGTTATTGATAAAATGATCGGCCATGGTATTGAGGGGGGCGGAGACGGGGACTGTGAACCTCCATGCCGGGGACCAGGCCTTGGCCTGCTTGCGGGCGCTCGTTTCCTTGACCCGCCAGTAATACGTGCCGGCCGTAAGCGCGGTTTTCGTTACATACGATGCAGTCTGGGTGGCAGTACTGATGACCGGCGACGTGAAGTCCGGATTGTATGAGACTTGGATCTGGTATGCCAGGGTACGGGTACCGGACGAGCGTGTCCAGGTAAATCCGATGATACCATGCTCCACGGTCGATTCGTTGGCCGGCGTTACCGGAGCAGGAGCAGCGGCTGTCGCCCCGGGCTCCGTGCCGGTCTTTTTCTCCCCGGTGGCCTGTTCGACTGCTGCCGGCTTTTTGGCGGCCTCGCCTTTGCTGGTCCGTTTCTTTCCCGTAGACTTCTTTGTGCCCGCTGCGTTCTTTTTTTCTCCCCCGGTGTCATTCGGCCCCGGTTCCGAGTTCGTTCCGGCGGGTACCTCTGCCGGAAGCATGCAGGAAAGAAGGATAAGAATGAGAATGACCTTTTTCATTGTTCATGGAAGCTCCCTGCAGCAAGCCGCAGGGAATTTTCGGTCCTCAAGGTAGTTTCTTCATCTTCATTGCTCGCCAACCCCGGAGAAGGCTTGCACCATGCGATGACCACGACAGGGAAAGAGGCCTGTCCTGCCATATAATCAAATAAAGAAGGCTGATCTTCTGCGAGATCAGCCCTCTTGTTCTTTTCGCCGTTGACATGCGCGGCAGAACTCACCCCGTGCTCGGTTCAAGCTTGCCTTCCGGCTCGTCCTGATACCAGATCATGTTTTACACGACCATGAACGCGCGAGGATAACAAGCAACGCATGGCTGATTCGATCGGCAGATAACGCACCACGGTGCTTCGCAGGTATATACCAGCGGAGTGATCCGTGGATCTTCCACGGTCAGGAGGTGATGATCGTTCATAAGAACGATGACCGCGATCAGTGCGATCAGTACGACTTCTTACTGTTCTCTTGCAAGCGTCATGGCATCGTAGAGATCATTAGTATAGAGAGGAATGTCTCGCATGGCTGCGATACTGGTGCCGAGCCGCACTGTTCACAGCGTTTTCGCCGCCCCCTCGGTACGGGCAATTGCCATATTTCCCTTTGTATATTAGCAATCTGCCTGGTCGAAGTCAACCGTTTATCCGGGACCGGTATGCGGTCCCGGAACGAACTGCAGAATCCGACCGCACGTACGGATCCCGGAGCTGGTTGGCAGCGTTTCAAACCGTTCACGCGTTCTGTTCCCCAGCAGACCCTGTTCCGACCGATAGCTCGCTGCTCAGCATTGCAGGAACTGCTTGGTGCATGATATCCTCGCGGCATGCGGTCAATGGCACACAGGATGGACCATGACGATTTCATTCGCAGAGACAGGCCATATGCGCATTTTAGTTTATACCACACTCCTCGGCAGCAATACGTACTTTTCCCAATGCAAAACCCGCTGAACGTCGATTTACAGAATGCCTTAGAATGCCGATCGTCATGCCTTTTCCGATAAACTGGCATGAATCCAGGAGCGCTCGCTAGCCCCGCAGCTTGCTGCGGGGTTAGCGAGCGATGAGAATNNTTGGCGTCAACGTTGCTGCGTAGTAATGTTGCCTTTTTGACAAATCATTGACATGAGTTCTTTATTTTGTTACAGTACGAAGTCCTATGAATAAGCACGTGAAACCCATGAATAAAACTATCGTTATTCTGTTCTTCCTGGCCCTGCTCTCCTATGGCCACTCCCCTGCTTATGGAGGCCCCGAGGCTGCAGAAGGATGTATGACAGCAAAGTGTCATGCAACTATGTTAAAAAAGAAAAATGTCCATCCGGTAGCAGAGACTTGCAATTCCTGCCACCAATCGATCTCCACGCCTCATCCTCAAAAGAACAAGAAAACGTTCAAACTCATGGAAGATGTGCCCGCGTTGTGTTTTCAGTGCCATCCGCCTTTCGGCGTCCTGAAATACAGACATTCGCCGGTAAAAGACGGCATGTGCTTGACCTGCCACGATCCCCATGATTCTGCAACACCGAAGCTCCTTACCCAGCCCGTCAAAGACCTCTGCACCTCATGCCACCCGGACAAGATGGACTACAAGTTCGTTCATGGTCCGGCAGCCACGGGCGACTGCACCTCCTGCCATAATCCCCATGAGTCGAACACCGGGCGACTGCTCGTTAAGGAAGGCGCCGGTCTTTGCTTCACCTGTCATGTTGACATGCAGCAGGAGATCAAGAAGAAGTTCGTGCATCCTGCGCTGGACGGCGGCTGCACCTCGTGCCATAACCCCCACGGCTCCTCGGTGAAAAAGTTCTTTGCTGCAACGGGCACCGGACTCTGCTACCAATGCCATCCCCAGATCGAAGAAAAGCTCAAAGCGTCAAAGAGCGTCCATCCACCTATTAAATCAGAGAAGGGCTGCGCGACCTGCCATGCCCCCCACGCAAGCGATGCGCCGAAGCTCCTGCCGAAGGCGGGCAAAGACCTCTGCTTCGACTGCCATAAGAATTTCATCAAGAAGTCGGAGACCGTGCTGCACGGCCCCATCAAGGAGGGGAAGTGCACCGCCTGCCATGATCCGCATGGAACGCCGAACGACCGGCTTCTGAACAAGCCCTATTCGACCGAATTTTATATTTCCTACAGCGATGCGGAATATCAGTTCTGCTTCAGCTGCCATAACAGGGACCTGCTCAGATTTCCGACGACATCCTATGCCACCGGCTTCCGTGACGGAGACAAAAATCTTCACTATATTCATATCAACAGGAAGGACCGCGGCAAGAGCTGCAAGGTCTGCCATATGGTGCACGCCGGTGAGAACCCAAAACTGATCGCAGACAAGGTCCCCTTCGGCAAATGGAATCTGCCCATCAAATTCGTCAAGACCGACACGGGTGGCAGCTGTGCGCCGGGATGCCATCAGAAATTCTCCTATGACCGAAAAACGCCGGGCAAGGTAGCGCCACCGGAAAAAGGTAAGGACACGAAAAAGGGCAAAGCACAGAGTAAATAAGCCGCAAGGCTTCGAGACGTGCCGGAACGTCAGATAGTTCCGGTATACCATCGTTCGCCTTTCCTGCGATATGTGTTAGACAACAAGGCCTTGATGAGAATGAACGCCTCCGTCCGAGCTGCACCAAATCGCCGTATCCCTGCCTCGTCGCCTTTGTTTTGATGCCCGCGCCTTCCCCTCAGACGGCCGTTCGCAGCGCAGAAAAAAGAACAGGCAGGCGGGAGAATCCCGCCTGCCTGTTTGCCTAAGAACTGTTTTTCTCTTTGTCCTGGTCCGCGTCGGCCCGCGTTCAACAGCGCTGGTGCGCCGCAGATAACGTCTGAGGATAGCATGCCTGCGATATTGAACAAGGTCCGTCTGTTCCAGTGTTCCAGCGTGTCTCTCCATACGATCGCCGTTCTTAAGATTATTGATCGGCTTTCTGCTTCTTCTCGAAGATCTCAATTTTCGCTTTTTTCTTCAGCTCTTTTTCCCATGCGCGTGCTCGTTTCTCCATAGCTTCAGCCCTGAGCTTCTGTTCGAGCATTCCTTTTGCCGCTTCAAAGGTGAGCTCCTTGTGCGCCGAGTCCTTCGGTCCGCCTTTTCCCTCGTCATACCGCTTACGCAGTTCTGCCTCCGTGATCTTGATCTTCGCGTTGACCTCACGGGCGGCGATCAGCTCGAACAGGGCGTCCTGCTCGATCTGATCGCGAAGCTCCGCCTCGCTCAGCCCGTTGTCGCTCAGATACTTCCGGTACGCTTCCGGCGATCCTTCTTTTGCGATAATGTGCTTTACTGCGGTGTCGATCGTCTCCTGCTTCACATGCATGCCCCTTTTTTTCGCCTCCTGCACCCCGAGCTCGCGAAAAATAAGGTTCTCCAGCGCATCGTTCCTGATCTTGGCGCTCTGTTCGGCTGTCGGCTCCTGGCCCGGTCCCGCAAACTGCGGGGCGATCGTGCTCATCTCGCGCAGCAGCGCGAACCGAGTGATCGGCTGACCGTTCACGGTCGCGGCTACGGTCTTCTTGGCCTCCTCGATGCTTCTCTGGACCATCATCTCCACATGCTCCCCCCTCGCCAGCGGTGGCTTGGGGGATGGCTTATCTGCTTTTTTGCAGCCGAAGAACGCTGTTTGCAGATACACTACAGCTACGATTACTGCGGTCGTTGCTCTCTTGCC
>JAFNGD010000321.1 GCA_017885365.1 Nitrospirota bacterium | reverse complement strand
ACTGCAAGAGGCAGGGAGCTTCGATCCTCAGGGGTGTGTTTATTCTAATCGCTCGCTAAGCGCTCGCTCCTGGATTCATGCCGTTGCCACCTTTACGGCCGTGACCTTGAGCGAAGGGATCTTGCAGACCGGATCGAGGCCGCTGCTGTTCGTCAGGACGTTGGCAGCCGCCTCATGGAAATGGAAGGGGATGAACACCACGCCCCGTCCGGGCCTGTCGGAAACCCTGGCCTTGAGCGTCAGCGAACCGCGGCGCGAGGTGACCGTGACCATCCCGCCCTGCTCGATGGACAGCTGCTTCGCGTCCTCGGGATGGATCTCCACGTACGGCTCGTGGGCCACTGCTTCAAGGGGTGCCACACGCCGCGTCATGCTTCCCGCATGATACTGGAACAGCATCCGCCCCGTGGTGAGCGTAAACTGATACTCGGCATCGGGCTGTTCCTGCGAAGGTCTATAGTGTACCATAGAGAAGGCTGCTTTGCCACGGGGGAAACCGCCCTTGAACAGGTACGGCGTGCCGGGGTGGTCCGGCGTCGGGCAGGGCCACTGCAATCCCCCTTCCTCGTCCAGCCGGGAATAGGACATCCCGGCCATGGCCGGCCAAGCCCTGCCGATCTCCTGGAACACTTCCTCGGTATGGTGGTACGTCATCGGGTGACCGAGCCTTCTGCTCAGCTCCATGATGATATGGGAATCCTTCATGGCAAGGCCGGGCGCATTCACCGCCCTCCGCACCCGCTGGACCCGCCGCTCGGTGTTCGTGAACGTGCCCACCTTCTCGGCGAAGGAGGTCGCCGGCAGTACGACGTGCGCCAGCTCCGCAGTCTCGGTCAGGAAGATGTCCTGCACCATGAGAAAGTCCAGCGCACCGAGGGCCTTCCGGGTATGGGTCATGTCCGGGTCGGTGATGACCGGGTTCTCCCCCATGACATAGAGCGCCCTGAGTTTGCCCTCCGACGCGGCGTCGATCATCGCGTTCGCCATCAGACCTTCGCGTTCCGGCAGCTTCACGCCCCACAGCTCCTCGAACCACTGACGGACCTGCGGGACCACGACGCGCTGGTACCCCGGGTACAGGTTCGGCGAGCAGCCCATGTCCGTGGAGCCCTGAACGTTGTTCTGGCCCCGAAGCGGGTTCACGCCCGAGGATTCCCTGCCCAGGTTCCCGGTCATGAGGGCAAGGTTCGCAATGGAGAGCACATTGTCCGTGCCATGGGAGTGCTGGGTGATGCCCATGGTGTAGTAGATCCCTGCCTTCTTCGATCTGCCATAAAGGCGTGCCGCCTCAATGATCTTCTCCTTCGGAACGCCGGTGATCCTCTCCGCCGATGCAGGCGTGTATTCTTCGAGGTTCTTCCGGAAACCCTCATCGAACCCCTCGGTCCGGGCCTCGATGAACTCCCGGTCCACCAGTCCTTCGTTCACGATCACATGCATCATCCCGTTCAGGAGCGCGACGTCCGTGCCCGGCCGCTGCTGCAGCCAGAGATAGGCCTGACGGACGAGCGGCACCCGGCGCGGGTCAGCGATGATCAGCTTCGCGCCCTTCCGCACGGCCTTGATCATGCGGAGCGCCACGATAGGGTGGTTCTCCTTCGTGTTCGAGCCGATGACGAAGAGCACGTCGTTGTTCTCGATCTCGGCAAGGGAGTTCGTCATTGCCCCGGAGCCGAACACGGTGGCCAGACCGGCCACCGTAGCGCTGTGTCAATAGCGCGCGCAGTGGTCCACGTTGTTCGTGCCGATGGCGGCGCGCATGAACTTCTGGAAGAGATAGTTCTCCTCGTTGGTGCAGCGTGCCGAGGCGAGGCCTGCAATGGCGTCGGGCCCCTCCATATCCCGAATCCGCCTCAGCTGATGCGCAGCGTAGGTGAAGGCCTCGTCCCAGGAGGCCTCCACGAGGGCCCCGTTCTTCCTGATCAGCGGCGTCTTCAGACGGTCCGGGCTGTTGACAAAGGAGAAGCCGAACCTGCCCTTGGCACAGAGCCAGCCCTCATTGATCGTGTCCTGCCGCGACGAGGCCCGGATCACTTCGTTCTTGCTGACATGCAGGGTTAGGTTGCAGCCGCACCCGCAGTAGGGGCAGACCGTCTCGACGGTCCCGATGTCCCGCTGCCGCCCCTTTCCCAGGGACGGCTTGCTGACCAGGGCGCCGGTCGGACACACGGCGATGCACTGGCCGCAGAACTCGCAGGAGAGGTCACGCTCAAAGGGCGGGCAGATCTTGGTCGCAAATCCCTTGTACGCGTAGTCGATGGCGCCCACGCCCTGCACCTCGTCGCAGACCTTTACGCACCGGCCGCAGAGAATGCACTTCTCCATGTCGCGCTCGACGAACGGATTCCCGTCGCGCGTGGGGTAGATCCGCCGCTCGCCATGGAATACCGGGGTCCGGATCTGGTACTTGTACGCCAGTTCCTGCAGTTCGCACTCGCCGGCCCGTTCGCACACCATGCAGTCGTACGGATGGTCGGAAAGAATGAGGTCGATGATGTCCCGCCGGAGGCCCTCGATATAAGGCGACGCCGTGGTCACCTCCATGCCGTTTTCCACGCGCGTGGTGCACGACGTTACCGGCTGCCCTCCGATCTCGACGATGCAGACGCGGCAGGCGCCGGTGATCGAGAGCTTCGGATGATGGCACAAGACGGGGATCGTGATGCCAAGCTTCTGGGCCGCAGCGAGAACCGTAGTGCCTGCGGGAACGGTCACCGGCCTACCGTCTATGTTGAGCGTGATGTCACCCATGGTCACTGTTTTCTGATCGCCTTGAACTTGCAAGCGCGGAAGCATGCGCCGCACTTGATGCAGCGGTCGGGATCGATGACGTGCGCTTTTTTTGGCTCGCCCGAGATGGCTTTCGTCGGGCAAACGCGCTTGCAGATGCCGCAGGCCTTGCAGCGCTCCTCACTGACCGAGAAGGTGATAAGGGCCGTGCAGACGCCTGCCGGACATTTCCGGTCCCGGATGTGTGCCAGGTATTCATCCCGAAAATGGTTGAAGCTCGTTATGAACGGGTTCGGCGCCGTCCTGCCGAGACCGCAGAGCGAGGTGGATGCCATGACCCCCGAGAGCCGCTCAAGAGTCCTCAGGTCCTCGTCCTCGCCCTTCCCTTCCGTGATCCTCGTCAGGAGCTCAGACATCCGCTTCGTTCCGATGCGGCAGGGCGTGCACTTGCCGCA
>JAFNGD010000320.1:1967-9468 GCA_017885365.1 Nitrospirota bacterium | reverse complement strand
CTGCATTTCTCTGCGACCTCTGCGGTAAAACATCTTTCAATTTTTCATAGAACTTTTGACACTACCTCATCTGTGGATACCATCAGCAAACCGGCCCGCGTAACCCGTGCGATCAGAAATACAATGACGCATACAACATGCCCCCGTTCCAGTTGGTGTTGATATTCAGTGTTGCCGCATCCCCTTTCGCCTCCAGGCTCAGACCGAAACGGTTAAACGCGGCACCCAGGGCAACATGTCGGAACAGCCGGTATTCCAGCCCTATCAGGAAATCCTGCAGCCCTCCCTTGACCTTGTCCTGGTAATTGATAAAGAACCACTGGTAGTTGTAGAAGGCGGAGAAGCGAGGTGTGAACTTGTAGTCCGCAAAGAGGCCGAAGACCGGCAGAGGCGCTGTTATCGCCTGGCCCTGGGACAGAAGGGTGCCGGATGCGCTGATACCTGCGAAGGTCCGCATCACATGAAAGCCGAACAACGCTCCGAGTTCCGCCTTTTCATTGTGGAACAGTGAATACTGGTAGTTCAGCTTGTACACGTCAAACTTGATCTCGCTGTCCACCTGGGTACTGGCGGTATACGTGTGGTCTCCCCAAGTGATATCCTTGCTTAAGACCCTCGAACCGTTGAACTTGAGAGTATACCAGGACAAGCCGAGGCCATGCTTGTCATTGAAACGGTAAAGCCCATCCATTCTTACCACGGTCGTCGAGGAATCACCGCCCAGGGTCTGGTTAAAATCGATGTACGCGCCGACGGGAAAGTCGTTTGCGTCGAGGCGCATAATGGAGTTGGCATTCTGGGCATGATAACCGCCCAGCCGGAGCATGAACCGGTCGGGAAGCTGCTCCTCTTCCGCTGCCGCAGGAGCAGCCTGCAGCATCACCATGCAGAGAAGACTCCACCAGAGGACGGAGAGAATTCGTCCCGCAGTGCCTTTCCGTACGCTCTTTTTACTCAGACTGTCGATGTTCATAATGCTCCTTTCCCGGGAACCGTCGTTCCCGCACGATGCCTCATCCCTCAGTTCTGGTTATATCATCGGACCGCGCTCCCCGATCAAGAACCCTCTGGCTTTGCCGGCGGCCGGTACCACTGTTCCCGGGGCACGATCTTGGCCTGAGATGGGTCCCCGAGGTAGTGGGGAGACATGATCTGGACCCCATGCTCGTTGAAGGCATCCTGGATATTCCGGTGCAGGTCTGAGTAGATCTGCACCATCTTCAGGGGCTGGTCGGTGTAGACGTTCAGTTCGTAGCTCACGTAGAAATCGTTCAGCGCCGTCTGGAGCACGAAGGGCTCCGGGTTCCGCAGCAGTCCCCCGGTGCGTTCGGCCGCCAGGAGCAGCATGGCGTGGACCTGACGCCAGGGGGCGTCATAGCCGATCGTGACCGTCGTGTGCAGGATGAGCCCTCCCTTCTTTGCCAGGGAGCTGTAGTTGGTCACCTGGGTGTTCAGGACGAGCGAGTTGGGTACGATGATCTCCTCGTTCTTGATAGTCCGGAGGTGCGTGGCCTGGAGCCGCACCTCGACAACATCGCCTACCTGCTCTCCGATCTTCACCCGGTCTCCCACCTTGTACGCCCGCCGGAAAATGACCATGTACCCGGCAACGATGTTCGCAATGGACGACGAGGAACCAAGGGAGAAGACAACGCCGAGGAAGAGCGAAACGCCCTTGAAGGCCGGAGACTCCGATCCCGGGATATAGGGATAGGCCACCACGACCGTAAAGGCGACGACGGCAACGCGGGCGATCTTGTAGGCCGGGAGCGCCCAGTCCGGATCAAAGCCGGCGAAGGTGATCCTGCCGCGCTGGATCGCCAGGAAAAAGACCCGCAGGAGATTGAGCGCATACCGTGCGACAAAGAACAGGATGATCAAAAAAACGAGCTTGGGCAGGTAATCAAGGACGGCACTGCCGATGCTGCGGAGCGGCGCGAGCACCAGGTCCAGCATCGGGACCGCATAGGCTCGCGTCCAGGGGAAGAGGCTCAGCACCAGTTCGAGGTAGAAGAAGACGAGGAGCAGGACCACGATGATCCGCGTGGTCCTGAGCCCTCCGGTTATGGTGGTCCATATCCACTCGGTCCGGACGATGTCATGGGACCTGGCCTGCAGCTCCCGTATCTTCAGCGCGAACTGCTCCTCTGCCTTGGCGTTCAGCTTGCGGAACAGGAACCGGATCAGCAGGATCAGCGCAGCAAGACCGAGCGTCGCCCCGAGAGCCAATGCTCCCGCCATGGCGATGCTGCGGGAGCCGCGGTCCCGGCGATAGGCTTCGACAGCAGCCCGGATCTTGGCCGAGTAGGCCCGCGCCAGCACCTGCCGGGAGACACCGTCCAGTTCGGCATCGACATCCAGCACGGACATGATGAACCGGTTCCCTGCCCTGATGTCGGTGCTGTGCTCCGATTCGAACTCAGCAATGGACTCGATCTGCACCGACCGGTTGTCGGCAAGCGCTATGATCCGATTTGCGATGGCAGCGGCGCGCTCCCCGGCCGGATACGACGTGACGCCCCGCACCATGAACAGGACCGCACCATCGATCCTGACCGGCGCTGTCTGCACACTGATCTCGTCGCTGGCATGGGCAGCCGGGGCCGGTGCGCCGGCCGGCGCGCCGATCACCAGGGCCATGATCATGGTCAGAATGAAAAAGGTCTTTCTCAGCATGTCCTCTCCCGCTCCCATGCTCTCGTCGGCTCCCCTGCGGACAACGAGGTATCGCTTGCGCCTGGATCCGGACAATCATAGCCAGTCTGCCGGCAAAATACCAATGCCGATCCTGTTCGACCGGGCCTTTCGCCGAATAGGATCTCTCCGCCCTGATGATGTCGTGGTCGCGCGCCCCTGAGCAGACCGTTGTTTACTTGAAGAGCTTCGCTTTCGCCAGCCTGTCGGTGATCATGGCCACATAGGGCTTGATATGCTCCTGCGACTGGCCGGACACCCGGAGCTCGGACTCTGCTGCCCAGAGACGCCCCTCGGTCCGCACATCGAACAGCACGGTTTCTATGGTCAGATAGTCCTGCTCATGGGAGTATCCCTGCGTCGTCGGTTGGGAGGGCCCTCCGATCGTGGCCGCGAAGCCGACACCCCCTCCGTAAGGGCCGAACCCCGAAACAATAGTCATGCCCCCTGTATCGCGCACTTCGGACCTGCCTTGTATGGCACGCGTATAGAGCACAGCATCGAACCCCTGCTCCTTGATCAGGGCCACCATGGCATCCCGCGCACTGCCCTCGGTGAGTGCGGTCTCGGGCACGATGCGGAAGCTTTCGACCGCCGGTATCCCGTGATACTTGAGGTTCTTGACGAATTCATTCTCGAAGGCGCGCTTGACCGTGGGTGTGTTCATGGCGCATATGACCAGTACCTTCTTCGGCCGCCCGCCCAGGTAGGCCTCGTCCTCCCAGACCTGCTTCACCTGCAGGGCGGGACACCCGGTGACTGCCATAAGGAGGATCGAGGCGAACAGCCCCCTCCCTATCTTGCTTCCCGCTGAAACGACACTGCCGCTCTTGATCCTTACCATATAGAGTGGACCCGCTTCCTTTCCGGGCCGATAGGCCCTCGTGAACGATCTGTCTGGACAGGTGATCGCAACCGTGCTCCCGGCATATCGGGAAGCTCGGTCCCTGCCGCCTAGTCCCTCAGGATCAGGGCAGGCCGAGAAAGAAGAAAATAGTCCTGTTGTCGGCCTCCCCGATGCCGTAGCCGAGGTACACCGGGCCAAGCGGAGTGTCAGCTGCCAGGAACAGCGATCCAGCCCCGAGCATCCCGGTCGGGTTGCCGGGGACCAACGGGCCGCCGATCCGGCCGGCCTCGAGGGACGCGCCGGCATACACGCCTTCCGTCAGCACCGCCTTGGTCAGCTTCCGGTAATACACCAGCCGCCCGAAGCTCAGGGACTCACCATAGAACTGCCCGGTCCTATAGCCGGACAATTGCAGGAACCCGCCGAGGGAGAATTGATCATAGGCAGGCACTTTGGAAGAGCCGACCGCACCGCCCCCCTTCAGCGCGACCTGCACGGTGTTGTCGCCGAAGGAGACTGCGGAAGCAACATTGCCCTCCCAGCGGACATAGTCATCGCGGGCGCCCAACTCGGTGCGGGAATCGATGATCACGGCCGAGGCGAAATAGCCGCTGCGCGGGAATTTGATGCTGTCCATCTGGTCAATGCGCAGACGGGCGCGCACCGCGCCGANNGCGATGGTGCTGCGGTTGTTGTAGGTCGCGACCGGCACATTCCCCTGGAATATCTTCACATGGTACTGGTCGTACTCCACCATCGGGGCCACGAAGAGGTACCGGTTGACAGACAAGGGCTGGTAGAACTCAGATTTGAGTTGGGTCGCCTGCCCCAGCTGGACATCGTTGCGCCATTCGGCTCCCAGGGAGTTGATCCACGTTTTCCGGTAGCTGCCGAGCACATTGAAGTACGAGTCGCCGCCGGTTTCGGATGACAGCCCGAGGCCGAAGCGCAAATAATCGGGCCCCCAGGATTTCTCCACAGCGTCGACCACCAGGATGCGCTTCCCCGGCTCCTCGATCAGCCGGTACCCGACATGCTCGAAGTCCCCCCGCCCGTAGATGCGCCGCATATCAGCGTCCAGGACCTTAGTATCCAGCGGCTTGCCTGCCTGCGTCTCCATGTTCTCGGCAATAACCTTGGGATTGACGCGCTTCAGGCCTTCCACACGTATCTCGTTGATCACCTTCGGGGCGGCGGCCGCGGCGCCCATCTGCCGGCGCCGGTGCTCCGCATACTGCTCCGGCGTCAGGCTGTAACGCTTAAGCCGGGCCTCGACCTTTCGTGCGGCAGCCTCGCCGATGGGCACCGTGTCCGGCATGTGGTCAAAATCGGTCGAGGAGTAATCCCCCAGCTCGGGCACGATGAGGATGTCGTCGGGCTTGAGCGAATCAAGCGAGGCCGAAACGTTCTGCTCGGTCAGGATGTTGATCATCTGGCCCGTGACGCCGAGCAGCGAGTCGACCTGGTCGCGCCTCATGAGCGGCGTGCCGAGGTTCACCGCAATGATGATGTCGGCCCCCATTTCGCGCGCAACGTTCACCGGCAGGTTGCGGGTCAGGCCTCCGTCCACCAGCATCTTGCCGTCGATCTCGGCCGGCGCGATCGCTCCCGGCACGGACATGCTGGCGCGCATGACGGCAGCAAGGTCGCCCGAACGGAACACCACACTCTTGCCGAACTCTATATCGGTGGCGCAGGCCCGGAACGGGATCGGCAGTTTGTCGAAGTCAACGGAGCCCTTGACCTTGGCCAGATCGCGCAGCACGGCCTCGAGTCCCACGCCGGTCACCACGCCCTTCGGCAGGAGCAGCTTGCCGCTGCGGAATCCCAGTTCGGGCCCGAAGTAGTTCTTCAGGTCATCCTCCTTGCGCCGGATCGATACGTCCTGCCGTGAAGGCGAGTCCGTTGCCAGGTCAGCGGACTTGATGGTGCTGATGTCGCGCAGCATCTGGTCCACGGAGTTGCCCGAGGCGTAGGACCCGCCGACGATCGAGCCCATGCTGGTGCCGGCAATATAGTCAACAGGCACGCGCAGCTCTTCCAGCACCCTGAGCACGCCGATGTGCGCTGCTCCGCGGGCGCCGCCGCCGGAGAGGACGAGGCCGATGCGCGGACGGGTCTTGGCGGCACCGGCGTCTTTCTGTTCCTCGGCGAAGCCGGGAGGAGCCATCATGCCCAGCACGACGGCCAGGGTCAGGAAGCCTCTTCCCATGCACCTGTCGGCGCCCCTGCTGCTATGTTGCGCTTTTTTCATCATGCACCTCTCAGTCCCCCCGCTTGACAGGCCCCAATCCCAGGAACCGGTCTATGGTCCGGTCCCTGTAGGAGAAGAATGGGTTGAAGCGAAGCCGCATCAGGTCGGTCGCTGGGATCGTGAGCACTTCACCTTCGCCGAGAAGCGCCGGGCGCCCCTGGAGCATCCAGGCGTACAGCCCGATCAGCATCGCAGCCGATCGCACGGCGGCGCAGAGCAGATAGGTTCTGCCTTCGCAGTACTTACATCCGGAAGATAAAATCCAGCCTCCAAGAGTCGAAATCAGGGGTCCCCGAAGCCTTGCTGATGTCGATCCACATCTTGTTGTAGCTGCCCTGCAGGCTGAACTGGCGGTTGATGTCGTACCGGACGCCGATGCCGGCATTGTAGCTGACATCGTTCTCGGTCTTGGTCGGGACATAGGAGCTGCAGACGTAACCCCACCAGGGGTCATACCAGCAGTTAGTGCTGCCAAGGCCGGTCTGTATATTGGTATCCACATAGGTGATGCCGACCCCGCCGGAAACGAAGGGGGTTATGTCCCCTTTCAGGAAGTAGTAAACCCCGTTCACGGAAAACGTGGAGCTGTCCATATAGTTGCTGTACCGTTGGGTACTTCCGGTGACGGCGTCAACTCTCGTAGCGTCATAGCTCCTTGAGCTCCACGTGAACATACCGTTCAGCTGGAAGTTGTCGTTGAAGTTATAGCCGAAGCCGAAGCCAAGGCCGTAGCCGGCATTTAGATCCACGCTCGATCCGTTCTGGCCGTTGATGGTCGTGGAATCCGCATAGGTCAGTGGAAGATAGAAATCCCAGCCCCCGCCCCGTCCTCCCGGCCGGACCGCCGTGTACCCCTGCGCCTCGGCAACAGGGACAAAGAGCGCGGCCCCTGCTATCGCCGCAACGACCAGCATCAAACCTATAATCCATGTTCTCTTCATAGCACACCTCCTGAAAGTTCGGATCATGTCCCCATGGTCCGTCTGTTATTTTTTCAGCCCGGTCTCCTTCAGTGCTTCCTTGCAACGTTTGCTCAGTTTATTGTCGTTCCTGTCGATGCACTGGAGCAGACGGCCCTCGCCGGGCTTGATGTCGGCGCAATAGCTCTTCAGATCGGCCCTGCATTCATTCGCCACATAGGTCAGAGCGGTAAGCGCCCGCTCAAGCTGGGCAGCAGCGTCATAGAGCGCGTATTCGCACTGTGCCGACAGTTTGTCACTGAAGGCGTACAGGCAGGCAAGGCCCCGGCCCTCTCCGGGCGTCACGTCCTTGCAATAGGTGGTCAGTTCCTTGTCACAGCCCTTTACCACAGATTCGACCAGCGACTGCTGGGCGAATGCAAGCCCTCCGACCAGCGTAACGACACAGAATACAACCAGCACCAGCATGATACGTTTCATCACTTCCTCCTTTTACTAAGATTTTTTTTCAGCATGGTTCCTGTCACTCTTGTGGCGAACGCCTCGTTAGAAGCCAACCGCGTCCCCTCCCGCATTTCTTCCTTCCTAGAACGCGATGATCACCCCTGCATTTGCCGTAACCTGGGAAAGGACATCGCCCTGAACGGTGACCAGACAGGTCCCCCCGGAGCAGAACGCGGAGCCGCTCCCGTTGAAGAATGTGCCGAACCACCGGGCGTCGAGCCTGATGCCCACATGCTCCGTCAGGTACATCCTCACGCCGCCGCCCAGGCTGAGCGAGAACTT
>JAFNGD010000320.1:0-1962 GCA_017885365.1 Nitrospirota bacterium | reverse complement strand
AGTATTCGATATTCACGTCGAACAACGGGTTGCCGAAGAACGGGCCCTGGTCTGCCTTCAGCCTCGTCTGCTGGCGGCTGTAATAAAGCTCGATCCAGGGTTCACCGCCCTGTTGATCCACGGCCTGTTTGAAATCCACCATGATGCCGTAGCTCGACGTGTCGTCGAAGCTGAGCGACTTGCCGGTAACGGCATCTTTGAACTCCCCTCCCATGGTGTACCCGGCAAAGGGCGTGATCTCGACGTTTCCGGCCCGTGCCGGGATGGGAACCGCCGCTGCCAATAAGAAGATCAACAGAAGAAACAACAGGTTCTTCGTCATGATGCTGTCCTTTCGGTCTGACAGATCCATTCCATATTGCAGGCATCCCGCTGCACTGCGTGAAACGAAGATGACTTCATCCGGTCGGTCTCTGGCCCACCATAAACACGACCCCGGTCAGTTTACCGGTTTCGGATACCTTCCCTTGAACTCGTTCAGCCGTTCTCTACATTGCATCGACAGATCGATGTAGTTCCCCTGAAGGCAGTCCAGCATCTCCAGCGGGTCGCCTTTTTCGGAATTGCAGCGTGCGTCGAGCTCCTTGGAGCACGCCTTTTTCAGGACATCTGCGTTCGCTTTTGCTCCTTCCACCCAGGCCCTGCAGTCCGTGGACATCTTGTCCTTCCGTTCCTCGTAGCAGCGGAGCAGGCGGCCGCCGCCCTTCGTAACGTCGCCGCAGATGTTCTTCATGTCCTCGGCACAGGGGTTGATCGATTGCGCGAACAGAGGCAGCGCTGAACCGAGCATTACGAGGACCGCCATGGTTATTGCCATCACCGCCGGCACAGCTAAGATCGTTCTTCGCATGTTTAATTTCTCCTTCTCATGGATATTCCGGAAGCGGGTGTACTTCGGCTTCAGGTGTTAGTTCGGAATGCGGCCCCGATGAAGCTCCCCGCAGCAAGACTTCGGCGAGCTCAGTCGAGTCGCTACGGGAATGCGCTCGTTCCTGGATTTAAGCTCCCTACTGCAAGAGGCATGGAGCTTCGATCCTCAGGGTAGTTTGTTTATCCTAATCGCTCGCTAACCCCTACGGGAATGCGCTCGCTCCTGGATTTAGCCGCCACAGCACGTAGTTCAAATACGACGCGAAGGTCACCCAAACCACGTAGGGCACCATCAGTCCGCCGGCGATCCGATCCACGCGCCAGAACAACGCAGCGACGGCCAGGATCACCACCCACAGAGCAATAATATCTGCGAACGCCCTATCGGGCCGATGCTGCCCGAAGAACAGGTATGACCACAGTGCGTTCAGGGCGAGCTGCAGGACGAACAGGATCAAAGCCGCACCGGCGCCGCTAAAACCCGCCTTTCGCCATACGAGCCACGCGGCAACAGCCATGAGCACATAGAGCACGGTCCAGACAGGACCGAAGATGGAGTTCGGTGGATTCCAGGTAGGCTTTACCAGCGATGCGTACCAAGCGCCTGGCATGTACCGGGAGCCGATCCACGCGGCAATGAACGTGACCACAAGCCATCCTGCGAGACCTATTGCGCTTTTCCCAATGCCCACAGATCCTCCTGCTGTCTGACCGATCAGCGAATTACTTACCAGCATATCAGTATTTCAAATAGCTAGATAGTTCCGATCCCCGCCGAACAGGTGCACACGCTTCCCTGGTTCGCGGTGGGGACCCGCGGCGTCAGTCGTGCAGCGTCGCGATGGTCATGTTTCGCGCGGGCGCGTACCGGTCGAAGACGGCCGGTTACCGGATCTTGGACCAGACCACCCAGGCTTCATCGTGGACCCGGACATCCGGGAATCCNNATCCACAGGAGCTCTGCCGGCGGCTTCAGCGCACCGTTGTCCATGATGAGCGCGCCGAGCGGCAGGCTGATTGATCCCGGGATGGCGCCGGCCCGGCTGGCCTTCTCGTACTTGGTCTCGCCAAGGACCCGGTGGATGGCGCGGG